>NZ_JBHIKW010000012.1:0-147108 GCF_042138895.1 Cedecea selenatireducens
TCAGTCCTTTACGGGCGGTACACCTTAATATTCTTGAAGCCCTGCTCGCTCAGGTACAGCGCCTGCAGGCGGCTCATCACGCCGCGCTCACACCACAGCAGGTAGGTTTTGCTCTGGTCCAGATCGCCAAACTTGGTGCTCAGCTTGTAGAACGGCAGCGCCACAACCTCAACGCCTTCCTGTACAAAAGGTTTCTCGTCCACTTCGTCGTTGGAACGAATATCCAGCAGCACCTCGTTTGGCCCAAACGCTTTAACCGTTTCGACTTCAACCACTTCCTGCTGAGTCTGGGTCGCAATATCGCGGATATCGATATTGGTCGCTTCCGCAACCACGCGCTCCAGAATAGAGAAGTCGAACTTCTGCTCTTCTTCTTCAATCTTCGCCTTCACCGCTTTTACGGTTGGGCTTTTCGAGATAACGCCACAGTATTCTGGCATGGTGCGGGCAAAATCAGCGGTACCGATTTCGCGCGCCAGATCGATGATGTGCTCTTTATCATGAGAGATAAGCGGACGCAGGATCAGCGTATCGGAAACGTTATCGATCAGGCGAAGGTTGGTCAGCGTCTGGCTGGATACCTGGCCTAAAGCTTCACCGGTCACCAGAGCCTGAACGCCGTAACGCTCGGCAACCTGAGAGGCCGCACGTACAAACATACGCTTCAGCACCACGCCCATCTGGCCGTCTTCAACCTTCTCGAGGATCTCGCCGACCACCGGCTCAAAGTTGATCGCCACGAAGCGCACGCGGTGAGAACTGCCGAAGCGGTTCCACAGGTAGTGAGCCACCTGCTTAACGCCGATTTCGTGCGCGGCACCGCCAAGGTTAAAGAAGCAGTAATGCACGCGGCAGCCGCGACGCATCAGCATATAGCTGGAAACGCCGGAGTCGAAACCGCCGGAAATCAGCGACAGCACGTCTTCCTGGGTACCAATCGGGAAACCGCCGATGCCTTCGTAGCGGCCTTTAACCAGCAGCAGGCGATCGTTCTCGATCTCCAGGTTAACCGTCACGTCCGGATCGTTGAGCTTAACGCGCGCGGATTCAATGTGCTGATTCAGGCCGCCGCCAACGTAGCGCTCAACCTCGATAGAGCTAAATTCGTGTTTACCGCGACGTTTTACGCGCACGCAGAAGCTCTTACCTTCCAGCTTATCGCGATAAAGTTCCAGCGCCTGCTCAAAGATGTTATGCATGTCGGTGTACGGTACATCCTCTACTTCAAGGATGTGATGAATACCCGGAATGCGGGTCAGCGCTTCACGAATCGCGATACGCTGGTTTTCATCTTTGGCGCGAACTTCGATGTTGTCCCAGTGGCGAACGACCGCCAGGTTCTCGTCGTAGTGTTTTAAAACGTTACGAATATTCCCGGTGAGCATCTTAATAAAGCGAATGCGCACAGATTGGCTCTTGATGGTGATTTCCGGGAACAATTTAATGATAAACTTCATGGCGGTAAGGGTTCGTTTAGTCAGCCGGGCTGACTGCGCAGCACGCGGGCATAAAAAGAAGTACTTGCAGCGGCGTAATGCCACCTGCATCCGAGGCGCGCAAGTATATCACCATCCCGCAAAGACTGCGCACCTTAACCGACTTGAACGAGCCTGCTTGATAATCACATTGACTCCGCTACCATGTCGGCGTCGAATTAAAACAGAGTCAGACATTCACTATGCCGAAAAAAACTGAATCCCCGGCCAGCTTCGAAACCGCGCTGGTCGAACTGGAGCAAATAGTTACTCGTCTGGAAAGCGGCGATCTCGCCCTGGAAGAGGCGTTAAACGAATTTGAACGCGGCGTGCAGCTGGCTCGCCAGGGGCAAGTGAAACTCCAGCAGGCGGAGCAGCGCGTACAGATCCTACTGAGCGACAGCGAAGACGCCCCTCTGACTCCTTTTACCCCGGACGCCGAGTAACATGGATTTCAATCAACAGCTTCAGGCCCATGTTGTTCGGGTCAATGACGCCATTTCACGCTTTCTGGCGCCGCTGCCGTTTCAGAACAGTCCACTGGTTGAAGCGATGCACTATGGCTCACTATTAGGCGGTAAGCGCCTGCGCCCTTTCCTGGTGTACGCCACCGGTGAAATGTTTGGCGTAGCGGACGAAGCGCTGGATGCACCGGCCGCCGCCGTGGAATGTATTCACGCGTACTCCCTGATCCACGATGATTTACCGGCGATGGACAACGATGATTTACGTCGCGGTCAGCCAACCTGCCACATTAAATTTGGCGAAGAGAACGCAATTCTGGCCGGCGACGCCCTGCAAACGCTGGCGTTTTCTATACTGAGTGATGCGCCAATGCCGGGCGTTGAGATTGCCGATCGCTTAGCTATGGTTTCAGAACTGGCAACCGCCAGCGGCGTGGCAGGCATGTGCGGCGGTCAGGCGCTGGATTTGGCCGCCGAAGGCAAGCAAATTGATCTGGCGGCGCTGGAGCGTATCCATCTGCATAAAACCGGCGCCCTGATTCGCGCGGCGGTTCGCCTGGGCGCATTAAGTGCCGGAGAGCGAGGGCGCAAAGCCCTGCCGATTCTGGATCGCTATGCTGCAAGTATCGGCCTCGCCTTCCAGGTGCAGGATGATATTCTCGACGTGATTGGTGATACCGCTGTCATTGGCAAACGCCAGGGGGCCGATCAACAGCTGGGCAAAAGTACCTACCCGGCGCTGCTGGGGCTTGAACAGGCTCAGGCAAAAGCGCAGGATCTCTATCAGGAAGCACTGCAGGCTCTGGCCGAGCTTGCTGAGCTGTCGCTGGACACGGCGGCACTGGAAGCGCTGGCAAACTACATTATCCACCGTGATAAATAACGCATAACAACGATGAGTTTAGATTTCTGATGAGTTTTGATATCGCCAAATACCCGACCCTTGCTCTGGTGGATGCCAGCCCGGATCTGCGAGTGCTGCCTAAAGAAAGCTTACCTAAGCTTTGCGATGAGCTGCGCCGCTATCTGCTAGACAGCGTAAGCCGTTCCAGCGGGCACTTTGCCTCCGGACTTGGTACGGTCGAACTGACCGTGGCGCTGCATTACGTCTATAACACGCCGTTCGATCAACTCATCTGGGACGTAGGCCACCAGGCCTATCCGCACAAAATTCTGACCGGCCGCCGCGATAAAATTGGCACCATTCGCCAGAAAGGTGGCCTGCATCCGTTCCCGTGGCGGGCGGAAAGCGAGTACGACGTGCTGAGCGTGGGTCACTCCTCCACCTCTATTAGTGCAGGCATCGGGATCGCCGTTGCCGCGGAAAAAGAAGGTAAAGACCGTAAAACCGTCTGCGTGATCGGCGACGGTGCAATCACCGCCGGCATGGCCTTCGAGGCGATGAACCACGCGGGCGATATCCGCCCGGACATGCTTGTCGTGCTTAACGATAACGAGATGTCGATTTCCGAGAACGTAGGCGCGCTGAACAACCATCTGGCGCAGCTGCTTTCCGGCAAGCTTTATTCGACGCTGCGCGAAGGCGGCAAGAAAGTCTTCTCCGGCGTACCGCCGATTAAAGAGCTGCTGAAGCGCACCGAAGAACACATCAAGGGCATGGTCGTGCCGGGTACGCTGTTTGAAGAACTCGGCTTTAACTACATCGGCCCAATCGACGGCCATGATGTGATTGGCCTGGTGAATACGCTGAAAAACATGCGCAGCCTGAAAGGCCCGCAGTTCCTGCACATCATGACCAAAAAAGGGCGTGGCTACGCGCCTGCGGAAAAAGATCCGATCAGCTTCCACGCCGTACCAAAGTTCGATCCGCAGAGCGGAACGCTGCCGAAAAGCACCGGCGGCCTGCCGAACTACTCGAAGATTTTCGGCAACTGGCTGTGCGAAACCGCAGCCCACGATGACAAGCTGATGGCCATCACCCCGGCCATGCGTGAAGGCTCCGGCATGGTGGAGTTTTCGCGCCAGTATCCTGCCCAATATTTTGACGTGGCGATTGCCGAGCAGCACGCGGTGACCTTCGCAGCAGGCCTGGCGATTGGCGGCTATAAGCCGGTCGTGGCCATCTACTCCACCTTCCTGCAGCGTGCTTACGACCAAGTGATTCACGACGTGGCCATTCAAAAGCTGCCGGTGATGTTCGCCATCGATCGCGCCGGGATTGTCGGTGCCGACGGCCAGACGCATCAGGGCGCCTTTGATATCTCCTTCCTGCGCTGCATTCCGGACATGGTTATCATGACCCCGAGCGACGAAAACGAATGTCGCCTGATGCTGCATACCGGCTACCACTACAGCGAAGGCCCAAGCGCCGTACGCTATCCACGCGGTACCGGTACCGGTGCAGAGCTTGCTCCGCTAACCGAGCTGCCTGTCGGTAAAGGCGTGGTGAAGCGCGAAGGCGAAAAAATTGCGCTGCTGAACTTTGGGACTTTGCTACCAGAAGCCGCCGCCGCCGCCGAAGCACTCAACGCCACGCTGGTCGATATGCGTTTTGTTAAACCGCTGGATGAAGCACTGATTCTGGAGCTTGCAGCAGGCCACGATTCACTGGTGACCATTGAAGAAAACGCCATTATGGGCGGAGCTGGGAGCGGCGTGAACGAAGTACTGATGGCGCACCGCAAACCTGTGCCCGTACTCAACCTCGGCCTGCCTGATTTCTTCATTCCTCAGGGTACCCAGGAAGAAGCGCGCGCCGCGATTGGCCTTGATGCCGCCGGTATCGAAGCTAAGATTCGGGGCTGGCTAAGTTAACTTCATCCGTACACTAAATAATTCAATCCACAGCACGACGGCAAGTGAACATATCCCGATGAGCTTACTCAGGTAAGTGATTCGGGTATGAGAGCGCCGCCAACACCGCTGTGGTTTGAAGTATGACGTGTACGGCCTGCTATGCTTTTAGGATAACCCTACAACATAAGCAGGAGCGACATCGTGCAATACACCCCGTTAGGCACCACCGACCTTAAGGTTTCCCGTCTTTGCCTCGGCTGCATGACCTTTGGTGAACCCGATCGCGGCAGCCACGCCTGGACGCTTCCCGAAGAAAGCAGCCGGGAAATCATCCGCCACGCGCTGGATAAAGGGATCAACTTCTTCGATACCTCGAATAATTACTCCGACGGCAGCAGCGAAGAGATCCTGGGCCGTGCGCTGCGTGATTTTGCCCGCCGCGAGGATGTCGTCGTGGCGACTAAGGTTTACAACAAAGTCGGCGATCTCCCTCAGGGCCTCTCTCGCCCACAGATCCTGCGTTCGATTGACGATAGCCTGAAACGCCTCGGCACCGACTATGTCGATCTGCTGCAAATCCACCGCTGGGACTACGGCACGCCCATTGAAGAGACGCTTGAGGCGCTTAACGACGTGGTTAAGGCCGGTAAAGCACGCTACATCGGCGCCTCTTCAATGCGCAGCGATCAGTTCGCACAGGCCCTGGCTTTGCAGTCTCAGGCAGGTTGGGCGCGGTTTGTCACCATGCAGGATCATTACAACCTGATTTACCGCGAAGAAGAGTTGGATATGCTGCCGCTGTGCTACAAAGAAAAAATAGCGGTGATCCCCTGGAGCCCGCTCGCACGAGGCAAGCTGACCCGCCCGTGGGGCGATACCACGGCAAGATCTGTTTCAGATGAAGTTGGGAAGTCTCTATACCAGACGAATAACGAAAACGACGCGCTTATCGCTGAACGGCTGGCAAACGTCGCGGCCGATAAAGGCGCTTCACGCGCGCAGGTAGCGCTGGCATGGCTGCTCAGTAAACCGGGTATCGCCGCGCCCGTTATCGGCCCATCAAGGCAGGAACAGCTGGATGATTTACTGGGTGCCGTAGATTTAACGCTGAAGCCGCAGGAGATTGCCGAGCTGGAGACGCTTTATCAGCGCCATCCCGTGGCGGGATATAAATAATGCCCTCCCCTTGCCGATCAACGTTATCAGCTGGGGATTTTGCTCCCTCTCCCCTTTAGGGCGCTTTTAAATCCCCTCTCCCTTTTAGGGAGAGGGTTAGGGTGAGGGTCACCGTCAGCCACTAAGAAAAGTGGTCGTAACCCTGCATCTCAAGCGCCACAGGCTTACCTTCTCGGGTAAACTGCAGCCCTTCAGACGCAGAAACAATCTGCCCAATGCAGGTATAAGGCACGCCCAAGTTACCGATAGCCACTTCCAGCGCCCCGCGATTTAGCTCCGGCACGGTGAAGCACAGCTCATAGTCCTCACCGCCTGACATCGCCCATTTCAGCGCCTGTTCCGGCTCTACGTGCTCACGCAACGCTTCGGAGTAAGGCAGCAAATCAAGATCGATACGTGCCCCGCAGCTGCTGGCCTTCAGGATATGGCCGAGGTCGGAAATCAGGCCATCTGAAAGATCGATAGCGCTGTTGGCCAGATCGCGCAGCGCCTGGCCGTGTAAAACGCGCGGCATTGGCCGCAGATGCCGCTTGAGCAGGTAATCCGCATGCTGCGCGTTCGCTACCTGCAGTCGTTCCTGCAGGATCGCCAGGCCAGCCGCGCTGTCACCCGGCGTACCGGTGACATAAATCCAGTCTCCGGCTTTTGCACCGCTGCGCTTAAGCGCCCGACCAGCAGGGATCATGCCGTGGATGCCCAACGTCAGGGAAAGTGGGCCACGGGTTGTATCGCCGCCAATCAGCTGCATATCGTAATAATCCAGCTGCTCAAACAGGCTATCGCTGAACGCGGCAAGCCACGCGTCATCCACTTCAGGGAGCGTTATTGCAAGCGTAAGCCAGGCCGGATCTGCGCCCATGGCGGCCAGATCGCTTAAATTCACCGCCAGTGCTTTGTAGCCCAAATCGCGCGGATCGATATCCGGCAGGAAGTGATTGCCGCTGACCAGCGTATCGGTGCTGATAGCCAGCAGCTGTTTTTCGGGTACCGACAGCAACGCACAATCGTCGCCGATACCGGCTTCCACATCACGACGGGAACTTGTTACGCGATCGAAGTAACGGGCAATCAGGGAAAACTCACCGCATGCCATGCGTGATACCTCAAGAATGTCAGTTGCAGAAAAAATGTGGCCGGGAAAACCCGGCCAGGAGATTACTTCTTGTGGGGACGAATAGCGGGAGCGGCTTTGTCGAGAACGCCGTTAACGAACTTGTGGCTGTCTTCGGCGCCGAAGGTTTTCGCCAGTTCAATCGCTTCGTTGATGGCCACTTTGTACGGCACATCGTCACGTTTGGACAGTTCAAACAGCGCAATGCGCAGTACCGCTTTTTCCACCTGACCCAGCTCTTCAAGCAGACGAGACAGGTAAGGCTTCATCAGCCCATCCAGATACTCGCTGTTGGTAGCCACACCGCTCAGCAGCTCGCGGAAATAGACAACGTCAACGTCTTTGACGTCCTGTTCCGCCAGGAACTGGTATTCGACATCAGCGATATCGTTTTTAGACAACTGCCAGGAGTAAAGCGCCTGGACGGCACACTCACGGGCGCGGCGACGAGCAGCAGGTTTCACAGATTTCCCCTTACAAAAAATCAGGCCTTAATGGCTTTCAATACATTAATCATTTCAAGCGCGGTCAGTGCAGCTTCTGCACCTTTGTTACCGGCTTTGGTGCCAGCGCGTTCGATGGCTTGTTCAATGCTTTCAGTGGTCAGCACGCCGAAGGCAACGGGAATGCCGTTGTCCTGGCCTACGCTTAACAGACCGTTGCTGGCACCGCCGGCAACGTATTCGAAGTGCGCAGTGCCTCCGCGAATCACGGTACCCAGCGCGATAACCGCATCGTATTTACCGGTTTTCGCCAGCGCATCAGCGGCCAGTGGCAGCTCGTAAGCGCCCGGCACCCAAACTACGGTGATGTTTTCGTCTTTCACCTGGCCGATGCGTTTCAGGGCGTCGATAGCACCTTCCAGCAGGCTGTCATTGATGAAGTTGTTAAAACGCGCGATGGTGATGGCGACGCGAGCGTCAGGAGTAGCAACGGCAGCTTCAATAATGTTCATAATCTTCCTTTACGGGTTCTGTTTAGCCCCGCAGGGGGGCGGATTTTATCATAATCTTTTCGTGGCTGCTTACGTTTTACTGGCGTCCGTAAACGGGCGTCAGGTGCAGACACAAATCAGGGCCAACCTGCCGGACTTCGCTAAAGCTAAACTCCGGTACATCAGCAAGTTTTTCAAGGCCAGGAAGCTCGCACAATCCGCGGGCATCATTGCCTAATAGTTTTGGCGCGACGTAGACAATAAGCTCATCCACCAGGCCTGCCTGCAGCAGCGCACCGGCAAGCGTTGCCCCCGCCTCAACCCAGACAGAATTCACCTGGCGTTTGCCAAGCTGCATCATTAGCACCACCAAATCAAGATGGCCGTTATGTTCCGGAACCAACAGCTGTTCGACGTTTTCCGGCCAATGTTGTTCATCGGCATGGCAGCGGGCAAGCCACGTTTGCCCAGGGTTAGCGATAATTTGATGCTGCGACGTCACGCGGTTTTGGCGATCAACCACGATGCGAACAGGCTGGCGCAAATCCTGTTGAGCATAAATCGCCTGGCTGGCGCTATCCAGTTCATCCCAACGTACCGTTAATGACGGGTTATCCGCCAGCACGGTGGCGCTGCTTGAGAGGATAGCGGCACTTTGTGCGCGCTGGCGTTGAACGTCGCGACGCGCCTGAGGAGAAGTAATCCACTGACTCTCCCCGCTCGCCATTGCGGTACGTCCGTCCAGCGAAGCGCCGAGTTTAAGCTGGATAAACGGGAAACCGGTGCGCATACGCTTGAGGAAACCACGGTTCAGGGCTTCGGCCTCGTTCATCATTAAGCCATGGCTGACTTCGATGCCAGCCTGCTGCAGGCGATAGAGGCCACGCCCGGCAACCTGCGGATTCGGGTCCTGCATGGCGGCAACAACGCGAGATACGCCTGCGGCAATTAAGGCGTCGCAGCACGGTGGCGTGCGGCCATGGTGGCTACAAGGTTCGAGCGTTACATAGGCCGTCGCGCCTCGCGCCTGCTCGCCAGCCATACGCAAAGCGTGTACTTCCGCGTGAGGTTCACCGGCGCGCAAATGAAAACCTTCCCCGACAATTTCGCCGTCTTTGACAATCACGCAGCCGACATTCGGGTTCGGTGCCGTGGTAAAACGTCCGCGCTTCGCCAGCTCCAGCGCACGAGCCATAAACTGTTCATCAAGGGACATCGGCATTAATCCTGTAAACGGGCGATTTCTTCACCAAACTCTTTGATATCTTCAAAGCTACGGTAGACCGAAGCGAAGCGAATATAGGCGACTTTATCCAGCTTTTTGAGCTGCTCCATCACCAGGTTGCCGATGAGTTTACTCGGGACTTCACGTTCTCCGGTTGCTCGAAGGTGCGACTTAATATGGCTGATCGCCATTTCCACGTCGTCAGAGTTAACCGGGCGCTTTTCCAGCGCTTTCAGGATGCCGCTGCGCAGCTTATCTTCGTTAAACGGCTCGCGCACCTCATTGCTCTTCACAACTCTTGGCATCACCAGCTCCGCAACCTCAAAAGTCGTGAAGCGTTCGTGACAAACCAGGCACTGGCGCCGACGGCGTACGGAGGAACCTTCACCCACCAGGCGAGAGTCAATAACTTTGGTGTCCACGGCGAAACAGAATGGGCAATGCATAGCGTTTCCTGCTGGGATTATAAAGATGAACAACAGTTTACCGCGAAGTCGCGGGAGTACAAAGACAGCACCGGCCCCGACGGCGTTAAATATGACTTTTCAAGCGCGGGGAACTACGCTTAAATCAGCGAACGAAAACAAGGAAAAACCAACCATGACAAAGACTTACTTAAGAATTATCCTGGTTTCAAGCCTGATGAGCCTCACCGCCTGCGCCCAGCAAACCGAAGTGCGTCAGATGCGCAGCCAGATTGGCTCGCTAAATCAGGAGATGACGAAACTCAGCCAGCAAACGGTGAAGCTTACCCAGCAAAACGCCCTGAACGCGAAGTCCACCAGCGGCGTTTATCTGCTGCCTGGTTCAAACACGGCGGCTCGCCTGAACAGCCAGATTGGTAACCTGAAAATGTCGCTGACCAATATCTCGGCAGAAGCTAACGGCACCCGCGCCACGCTGCTGATCCAGGGTGAATCTAACGATCCGTTACCGGCCTTTAGCGGAAAAGTAGAATGGGGCCAGATCCAGGGCACCACGGACAGCTTCCAGGAAGTGAACGTACAGACTCAGCAAATAGACGCCCCGGCCAGCATTCTTGCACCCAGCGATGTGTCGATTCCGCTGCGCCTGTCCGGAATTACGCCTGAGCAGTTAGGTTTTGTACGCATTCACGATATTCAGCCGGTTTCTGCCGCACAGCCAGCGCCAGCCCGGTAGCCCTCCACTCCCTTGCCTGGCGAGGGAGTTCGTCACACTCTTTCACACGCCTCGCACAATATGTGAAGCAAATCCCCTATTATCCCCCCGCCTTTATAGTGATCCGCATCACACTTAGATGTAACAACCCGGCATACGTTTGCGTAATTTGACGAAGCAGGTACAATCACGCCGTTTTTAATGTGCGCAAACGTGAACGCAATCGATTACGCATATGAGAAGAATGTGAAATAGAACATCTTTTTGTGAGCAGGGATTTCTATAATAGACGCGCTGCAAAGGTCCTTCCCCTGAGACCGGCGGCCATGGATGACATCTCACATCCGCATCGCACCAAAATTACGTAAACAGTGGCTAAAAATATGAAAAAAATTATTCTGGCAGCCGGCACCGTTCTGGCGCTTTCCAGCTCTTTCTCTGCCAGCGCAGAAGAAGCAAAAAACAGCGAATACCTCTCCGACTGGTGGCACCAGAGCGTTAACGTTGTGGGCAGCTACCACACCCGTTTCGGGCCGCAGCTGCGCAACGATACCTACCTGGAATACGAAGCTTTCGCCAAAAAAGACTGGTTCGATTTCTACGGCTATATGGATGCGCCAGTCTTCTTCGGCGGTAACACCCAGGCGAAAGGCATCTGGAACCACGGTTCCCCACTGTTTATGGAAATCGAACCTCGCTTCTCCATTGATAAGCTGACCGGCACCGATCTGAGCTTTGGTCCGTTCAAAGAGTGGTACTTCGCCAACAACTACATTTACGACATGGGCCGTAACGCGACGGGTCGCCAAAGCACCTGGTACATGGGTCTGGGTACCGACATCGATACCGGCCTGCCAATGAGTTTGTCCCTGAACGTGTATGCCAAGTATCAGTGGCAGAACTATAAAGCGACCAACGAAAACGAGTGGGATGGCTACCGCTTCAAGGTGAAATACTTCGTGCCGATTACTTCCCTGTGGGGCGGTAACCTGAGCTATATCGGTTTCACCAACTTTGACTGGGGTTCAGATCTGGGCAAAGACAGCGACTACGGCACTAACGGTCTGAAGCAGCGTACCAGCAACTCCATCGCTTCCAGCCACATCCTGTCGCTGAACTACGATCACTTGCATTACTCAATCGTTGCCCGTTACTTCCATAACGGCGGCCAGTGGAACGACGGCACCCAGTTAAACTGGATGACTGAAACCGTTCGCGCAACCGGCTGGGGCGGCTACTTCGTTGTCGGTTACAACTTCTAACCGTCACAGCAGACCAAAAAACCGGCCTTCTGGCCGGTTTTTTATTTTCCAGGCAGGTAACCTTTGGCCTTCTGAAGAGCAATAAAGGCCTGAAGAGAACGATCGTGGCGCTCCTGATAAACACGCCCCAGGCAACCAGCAGCCAGACCTCTCCCCAGAATGACAGCCCAAGCGGATGAATATAAACGGGTATCTCAAACCAGTTGATGATTGCGCTCATTGTTTTTCTCCTGTGTTGTCAGTAACCACGAGTCTACTGACCCCCTCCTGACAGCATACTGTCAGGAGAAAAACACCGGACGAAAAAAAACCGCAGCACGAAGGCTGCGGTTTTATCAGACTCTAAACGCTATTACGGCAGAATGGACGGCTGATCCGCCCCTTCTTTCTCTACCTTCTGCTGCAGCATGTGCTCGCGCTTCATGCCCAGCTTCAACGCCAGCGCAGAGGCGACGTAGATAGAAGAAGCCGTACCGACGCTCACGCCGATAAGCATCGTCAGGGAGAAGCCTTTCAGCAGCGCCCCACCGAACAGATACAGCATCAGGATAACCACTAAGGTGGTGCCTGAAGTGATCAAGGTACGGTGCAGCGTCTGGGTCAGGGAGACGTTAAAGATTTCGTAAGGCGTCCCGCGACGAATTTTGCGGAAGTTTTCACGAATACGGTCCGAGACCACGATGCTGTCGTTCAGCGAGTAACCGATAACCGACATCAGTGACGCAACGATAGTCAGGTCAATCTCGATGTGGAACAGCGACAGCACGCCCATCGTGATAATCACGTCGTGCACAAGCGAGATAACCACACCGGCTGCCAGGCGCCACTCAAAGCGGAAGCCGACGTAAACCAGGATGGAAATCAGCGCTACCAGCAGCGCCATCGCACCGTTTTGAGCCAAATCGGCACCGACGCTCGGGCCAACAAACTCAATACGTTTCACCGCGGCATTCTGGTTGGTTGCTTCGTTAATCACGCTCACAACCTTGCTACCCAGCACCTGGCCGCCGGTTTCACCTTTGGCAGGCGGCATGCGCACCATGATGTCGCGACTGCTGCCAAAGTTCTGCACCAGCGGCTCTTCAAAGCCCGCTTTCTGCAGGGAAGCACGCATCGCATCAAGATCGGCCGGTTTTTCCAGCCCGATTTCGATTACCGTTCCGCCCGTAAAATCCAGACCCCAGTTGAAGCCTTTCACGCCGATAATCACGACGGAAAGGATCAGCAGGATACCGGAGATGCTAAAGGCCCAGTAATCCCAGCGCATAAAGTCGTGGACTTTACGGCCGTGGTTCAATTGTTCAACAGTATATTCCTGTGCCACAACGCACTCCTCAGATAGACAGCTTGTTGATGCGTTTGCCGCCGTACAACAGGTTCACAATGGCACGAGTCCCGACAATTGCGGTAAACATCGAGGTTGCGACACCAATACCGGTGGTGATAGCAAAGCCTTTGATTGCCCCGGTGCCTACGGCATACAGGATGATAACTTTGATAAGCGTGGTGATGTTGGCGTCGAAAATGGAGCTGAACGCGCCTTTGTAGCCTTCATCAATCGCCTGCTGGACCGTACGCCCGTTGCTGATCTCTTCTTTGATACGCTCGTTGATCAGGACGTTGGCGTCCACCGCAACCGCAAGGGTTAAGACGATCCCCGCGATACCCGGCATGGTCAACGTTGCGCCCGGCAACAGAGACATAATCCCGACAATCAGCACCAGGTTAGCCAGCAGCGCCGTGGTCGCGATCAGGCCAAACTTCTTATAGAAGAACAGCATGAAGATGATAGACACCACCAGACCTGCCAGACACGCTTCCAGGCCTTGCTTGATGTTTTCCAGACCCAGCGTTGGACCGATAGTACGCTCTTCAACAATCTGAATTGGCGCGATCAGCGCCCCGGCACGCAGCAGCAGAGACAGCTGACGAGCTTCATTCGGGTTGCTGATACCAGTGATGCGGAAGCTGTTACCCAGGCGAGACTGAATGTTCGCCACGTTGATAACTTCTTCTTCTTTCATCAGTACAGAACGGCCATTGGCGTCTTTCTTACCGCTGTCCTTGTACTCCACAAAGAGGGTCGCCATCGGCTTGCCGATGTTGTCTTTGGTGAAGTTAGACATGATGTTACCGCCAGCGCTGTCCAGGGAAATGTTTACCTGTGGCTGGTTGTATTCATCCATGCTGGAGGTGGAGTCAGTGATGTGGTCACCGGTCAGAATCACGCGCTTGTACAGCACAACCGGCTGGCCTTCGCGAGTCGGCTTCACTTCGGAGTCACCCGGCACGCGGCCAGAGGCTGCAGCACTTGCATCCACATTGGTGTTAACCAGACGGAATTCCAGCGTAGCGGTCGCACCCAGGATTTCTTTTGCGCGAGCGGTGTCCTGAATACCAGGCAGCTCAACCACGATACGGTCAGCACCCTGACGCTGAACCAGCGGTTCGGCTACGCCAAGCTGGTTAACACGGTTACGCAGGATATTGATGTTCTGCTGTACCGCATATTCACGCGCTTCGCTCAGGCGAGCATCGCTCATCACGGCACGCAGCGTGTTGCTTCCCTGGTTCGAGAACACCAGGTCACGGTGACGAGTAGAGAGATAATCTCTTGCTGAGTCGCGCGAGCCAGCGTCACGGAAGACAATGTCTACGCCGTAATTGTCCGCTTTGCGCACGTTAGTGTAGGCAATGCCCTTATCACGCAGATCGCTGCGCAGGCCATCGATATTTTGTTCCTGGAGTTTGCCAAGCGCTGTGTCCATATCCACTTCCATCAGGAAGTGAACGCCACCGCGCAGGTCAAGGCCGAGTTTCATCGGATTTGCGCCGATAGTCGACATCCAGCGTGGGGTAGCGGGAGCAAGGTTAAGCGCCACGACATAGTTGTCGCCCAGCACGCTCATCAGCGCTTCACGCGCGCGGAGCTGGGTATCAGTCGAGTCGAAGCGAGCGAGAATAGCGCCCTCTTCCAGCGCCACAGACTTAGCGGTAATTTTTTCTTGTTTTAAGGTGTTTTCGACCTGGATCAGCGTTTGTTCACTGGCGGCGGCACCGCGCACGCCAGTTAATTGAACGGCCGGATCCTCACCATACAGGTTGGGAAGCGCATACAGCAGACCAATCGCAAGCACGACGATCAGCATGATGTACTTCCACAAAGGATAACGGTTTAACACATTTAGTTCCCTTAGGGAAAACGAAAATTACAGCGCCTTCATGGTGCCTTTCGGCAGAACGGCAGCTACGAAATCACGCTTAATAACCACTTCGGTAGTGTCGTTCAGCGCGATAACAACATAGCCTGTTTCAGCTACTTTGGTCACGCGGCCAACCAGGCCACCGTTGGTCAGCACTTCATCGCCTTTAGCGATAGAGTCCATCAGTTTCTTATGCTCTTTGGTACGCTTTTGCTGCGGACGCAGGATCATAAAATAGAAAATCAGGCCGAAGACCACCAACATTGGAATCAAAGTCCATTGACTCTGTCCTGGAGCAGCACCCGCAGAAGCGACAGCATCAGAAATGAAAAAGCTCATTAAAATTCCCTCATTATTTAATTAATCAACGTTCAAAGGTGGAACCGGCTTACCTGTCCGCTCGTAAAAATCCGTCACGAAGTGCTCTAATTTACCCTCTTCAATGGCCTTGCGTAAACCAGCCATTAAACGCTGGTAATAGCGCAGGTTATGAATGGTATTGAGACGCGCGCCCAGTATTTCGTTGCAACGGTCAAGATGATGCAAGTAAGCACGTGAATAATTGCGACACGTATAGCAATCACACTCGGCATCCAGCGGTGCGGTGTCATCTTTATGCTTAGCATTGCGGATTTTCACCACGCCATCGGTGACAAACAGGTGACCGTTACGCGCATTACGAGTTGGCATGACGCAGTCGAACATATCGATACCGCGGCGTACCCCTTCAACCAGGTCTTCCGGTTTACCTACGCCCATCAGGTAACGTGGTTTGTCGGCAGGAATTTGCGGGCAGACGTGCTCCAGAATACGGTGCATGTCTTCCTTCGGCTCTCCTACCGCCAGGCCGCCGACAGCGTAGCCATCAAAGCCAATCTCTACCAGAGCTTTTACCGAGATATCTCGTAAATCTTCGTAAACGCTGCCCTGAATAATACCGAACAGCGCATTTTTATTCTCAAGAGAATCAAAGCGATCGCGGCTACGCTGCGCCCAGCGCAGGGACATCTCCATGGAGCGCTTCGCGTAATCCCAGTCCGCCGGGTAAGGCGTACATTCGTCGAAGATCATCACGATATCAGATCCGAGATCGTTCTGAATTTCCATGGATTTTTCAGGATCGAGGAAAATAGGATCGCCGTTGATCGGGTTACGGAAGTGAACGCCCGCCTCGGTTATCTTACGGATGTCGCCCAGGCTGAACACCTGGAAACCACCGGAGTCCGTCAGGATTGGGCCTTTCCACTGCATAAAATCATGCAGGTCGCCGTGCAGCTTCATGATTTCCTGGCCTGGACGCAGCCATAAATGGAAGGTGTTGCCCAGGATAATCTGCGCGCCCGTGGCTTCAACTTCTTCCGGCGTCATCCCTTTTACGGTGCCGTAAGTACCCACCGGCATGAAGGCCGGGGTTTCGACGGTGCCACGCTCAAAGACCAGGCGACCGCGGCGTGCGCGGCCGTCTGTGGTATCTAATTCAAATTTCACATTTCCTCCAGCACCAGAGAAACAGTCTGGTGAATAAATTAACGCCGCGGGCGGGGCTCACGGCGGAATAAGCTGGGGTGGGTTACCCTCACCCCGGCCCTCCCCCTGGAAGGGAGAGGGGGAAAAAATAAGACCTGTGTAGTCCCCTCTCCCCCCTGGGGAGAGGGTTAGGGTGAGGGGCAATCACGCCCCGGGGCGTTCGTTAATCGCCTGCGGATTGCAGGTAATAAACATCGCATCGCCGTAGCTAAAGAAGCGGTATTCTGCCTTCACCGCCTCGTGGTAGGCGTGCATTGTGTTTTTGTATCCGGAAAACGCGGAGACCAGCATAATCAGCGTAGACTCTGGCAGGTGGAAATTCGTCACCAGCGCGTCGACAACTTTGTACTGATAGCCCGGATAAATAAAGATTTGGGTATCGCCGAAGAACGGCTCGATCGGATCGTTTTTAGACGCCTGAGCGGCGCTTTCCAGAGAACGTACCGACGTCGTCCCTACGGCAATAACGCGGTTACCACGTGCTTTGCAGGCCAGCACCGCGTCCACAACATCCTGAGGCACTTCGGCATACTCAGAGTGCATGATATGGTCTTCAATGCTGTCCACACGCACCGGCTGGAACGTCCCCGCGCCAACGTGCAGCGTGACGAACGCCATATCTATGCCTTTATTACGCAGTTTTTCCAGCAGCGGCTCGTCAAAGTGCAGGCCCGCCGTCGGCGCAGCAACGGCACCCGGCTTCTGGCTATAAACCGTTTGATAAAGCTCGCGGTCTGCCTCTTCATCAGGGCGGTCGATATACGGCGGCAGCGGCATATGGCCGATACTATTCAGAATATCCAGCACCGCACGCTCGTCGTTAAACTCGACTTCAAACAGCGCATCGTGGCGCGCAACCATGGTGGCGTGTACGCTTTCATCATCGCCCAGCAGCAGTTCAGCGCCGGGTTTTGGCGCTTTAGAAGCGCGAATATGTGCCAGAATGCGTTTATCATCCAGCATGCGCTCGACCAGCACTTCAATCTTACCGCCGCTGGCTTTACGGCCAAACAGGCGGGCCGGGATAACGCGGGTGTTATTGAACACCAGCAGGTCACCGGGGTTGAGCTTGTCGAGTAAATCGGTGAAAGTGCCATGCGTCAGCGCGCCCGTCGGCCCGTCCAGAGACAGCAAACGACAGCTGCTGCGCTCGGCTTGCGGATAATGAGCAATCAGGGATTCAGGCAGTTCAAAGGAAAAATCAGCAACGCGCATGGTATAGCACTCAGACTTAAAAACAGGCGGCTTAGTCTAGTGGCAGGGGGCTTTCCCTGCAACACGTTTACCCCGCTCAGGCCGTTTTAAAGCCATAAATGGAATAACTATTCGATGAATTTTCTCGCCCACCTGCATCTTGCCCATCTGGCCCAAAGTTCCCTGCTGGGAAATTTGCTGGCGGATTTCGTGCGCGGCAGCCCGGACGACAGCTTTTCGCCCGAGGTCGTGGCCGGCATTTATATGCATCGCCGGGTGGACGCCCTCACGGACGGTCTGCCGGAGGTCGCTCTGGCCCGAGGCTGGTTCGGCCCCAAAACGCGGCGCGTTTCGCCTATTTCGCTGGACGTTATGTGGGACCACTTCCTGTCGCGCCACTGGGATAAGGTCTGCCCGGATATCGAGCTTGAGGATTTTGTCGCCTATGCTCGCGGGCAAATTGAGCCCTGGCTTGCCGACACGCCGCCGCGTTTCATTAACCTCAATAACTATTTATGGCGTGAACGCTGGCTG
Source organism: Cedecea selenatireducens (assembly GCF_042138895.1). Classification (NCBI taxonomy): domain Bacteria; kingdom Pseudomonadati; phylum Pseudomonadota; class Gammaproteobacteria; order Enterobacterales; family Enterobacteriaceae; genus Cedecea; species Cedecea selenatireducens. Next base: position 18,003 of record NZ_JBHIKW010000012.1, read on the forward strand.
GAGCGTTACCGGGAAATGAGCTTTATTGCTAATGTTCTCAACGGGATGGCAAGCCGTAGACCAAAGCTCGACGCATTGCGAGACTCCTGGCACGATCTCGATGCCCATTATGGCCAGCTGGAGGAACTGTTCTGGCAGTTCTATCCGCGCATGATGGCGATGGCGGAACAAAAAAGTTTGTGATCGTTCTCGGTTCACGTTACAACAACTTGCCCTTTTCGGAAAAAGGGCTATCTTGGTTACCGGCATCAACATAAGCGTCTTTTTGATAGCCAAAACCTATCTGATTGATTGGCAAGATGCCATTGAGCTACATGGAATGGAGCCCCTATACTCCCCCCGTTGCGTTAACATTCACTTTAACAAAATTAACAGGAGTACATATGGTCCTGGTTACTCGTCCAGCCCCTGACTTTACCGCTGCTGCCGTCCTGGGCAATGGCGAAATCGTTGAAAACTTCAACTTCAAAAAACACACCAACGGTAAAGCTACCGTGGTCTTCTTCTGGCCGATGGACTTCACCTTCGTGTGCCCGTCTGAACTGATCGCGTTCGACAAGCGTTACGAAGAATTCCAGAAGCGCGGCGTAGAAGTCGTTGGTGTATCTTTTGACTCCGAGTTCGTACACAACGCATGGCGTAAAACCCCGGTTGATAAAGGCGGCATCGGTGAAGTGAAATACGCGATGGTGGCTGACATCAAACGTGAAATTCAGAAAGCCTACGGTATTGAACATCCGGAAGCTGGCGTTGCACTGCGCGGCTCCTTCCTGATCGACAAAGCCGGTATCGTTCGCCACCAGGTGGTTAACGACCTGCCGCTGGGCCGTAACATCGACGAAATGCTGCGTATGGTTGACGCGCTGCAGTTCCACGAAGAGCACGGCGAAGTGTGCCCGGCTCAGTGGGAAAAAGGGAAAGAAGGCATGAACGCGTCTCCGGACGGCGTGGCCAAGTACCTGAGCGAGAACGTTGCTAAGCTGTAATCGCTAAGCAAGTTCGAAGAAAGGCCGCAAATGCGGCCTTTTTTGTTTTTGTCTGCCTACAGGCTCCGCCACACGGAGGCAGAAACCGCCGGCAGCGTCAATTCGCGGTTATCAAGCCCGGCTTCGCCTTCGAGCTGCGTCCAGGCCCTGCCGCTGAGCAGCGCATCCCACGGCAGAGTCACGGTAATCGCCTCGCCGCGGTTAATCGCCACCAATACGCGTTCATTCTGGTAGACGCGAGCAAACACCACCGCATCGCCTTCGGCATAGACAACCCGGCAGCCGCCCTGCCGTAACGCCCGGCTTTGCTTACGCAGTTTGCCTAAACGCTGATAGAGCGCCAGCAGGTCTACATCCTGATCCCGCTGATTCCACGGGAATGGCTTGCGGCAGAAAGGATCGTTGTTACCATCGAGTCCCACCTCATCACCGTAGTAAATACAGGGCACGCCGGGCCAAGCGTACAGCCAGATAACGGCCAGCGGTAAGCGGGCAACGTCTTTGCCGAGGATGGATTTAAAGCGCGCCGTATCATGACTGTCGAGCTGGTTAAACATCCGCAGTTGCTGCTGATGGGAAAGCCCCGAACGATACTCTTCCATCCACGCCATGCAGGCCTGCGCGTCAATGCTCTGCGGCTCGTAAGAGATATCGGTATTCGCCAAAAATCCCCACAGCGGGAAAGTAAAACCGCGATAGTTCATGGCGGCGTCTTCGGTATCAGCCTGCAGCCACTGGCGGGCGTCGCCGAAGTGTTCACCCAGGACGTAAGCATTCGCTTTTGTTTCTTTTGCCGCCAGGGTAATGCCGCCGACGTGCTGCAGGTTGTTTTTCGCCCCGCCCGCTTCGCCAAGCATATGCACAACGTCCAGACGCCAGCCGTCAATGCCCCACGGCTCCCGCAGCCAGTGCCGCACAATACTTTGCTCGCCGCGATAGATTTCATCCACCAGCGTAGCCGAGCGATAGTCCAGCTTCGGCAGGCTTGAATAGCCCAGCCAGTCCAGCGCAAACCCCTCGTCGGAGAAGCTGTACCAGTCGCGCCACGGTGACTGCGGATTGTGGCAGGCGCCGCTGTCGCTACTCTGATGCCTGTCAAACCAGGCATGCGTATCGCCGCTGTGGTTAAAGACGCCGTCCAGCATCAGCTTCATCCCCTGCCTGCGCGTATTTTCCCGCAGCCGCAGGAAAGCGGCGTTACCGCCAAACTGCTCGTCCACCTGCCGGTAATCCTGAGTGTCGTACTTATGCACGCTGGGCGCGGTAAAAATAGGATTCAGATAAAGCGCCGTCACGCCAAGCTTTTTTAGGTACGGCAGCTTCTCGCTGATACCATCGAGATCGCCCCCGTAAAAGGTCGATCCTCCCGCTTCCCCGGTTAACGGCTGGTCCCATTCACGCCGAACGATGTCCTGCCCTGCCGCATGATGAAAATAAACGTTGTTCTGAGCCGGCTGGCGATTTGATCCTCGTGCAAAACGATCCGGGAAGATCTGATAAAACACCTGATCCTGCACCCAGTCAGGGCCGGTATCAGGCGTATCAAAAGCAAACTGTTCCAGGCGAGCCGGCGGAGTTTTCCGCAGGCCCTGGGGCGTATACCAGCGCTGCCGGTCCTGCCAGAGCAGTTTAAAACTGTAGCGACGGCGCGGCTGCCCTTCGGAGGTATCAAGAGTCACCTTCCAGGCAACAACGCCCTCCAGGGGAGCGTGTTTCTGACGCGTCATGGCCAGGGAAATCTCTTCGTTATCTTTTTCGCCGCGCAGAACCACTTTTTCCGGCAGGTCATCTCCCGCCAGCCACAGCGTTATGGTCAGGCTTTGCTCACGCTTCTGAAGAAACGGCGCCACCGGAAGGTGCCAGGCATTCAACATAGTAACTTTCCCATCGCTTAAAAATGACGCCACCTTGCCACAGCATAAGGCTTTATCACTCATCATTGAGGGTTAATTTTGGGGAGGATGGGAGGGGTGGAGGCGAGGATAATTTGTCCCCTCTTCCTTTCAGGAAGAGGGGCAAAAATCGATTACTGCGCGTTCACCCGGCGCTTAACAAGCCAGCCGATAAGCAGCAGCACAATCCAGCCGCAGCCCACGTACAGCGAAATACGGGTTTCCGGATGGTAGCCAATCAGCGCGATGATAAACACCAGGAACACCAGGCCAACAACCGTGGTTGCAACGCCGCCGGGAATAGGGAACTTCAGCGCTTTCGCCTCTTCCGGCGACAGGCGGCGGCGGAAGGCAATCTGCGACAGCAGGATCATTATCCACACCCACACGGTGGCAAAGGTCGCCAGGGAAGCAATCACCAGGAAGACGTTATCCGGCATGATGTAGTTCAGGTAAACCGCCAGCAGCAGCGCACAGGCCATCACCACGACGGTGACCCACGGAATACCGTTGCGAGAGGTTTTGGCGAACACTTTAGGCGCGCTGCCCTGCTCGGCCATGCCGTGCAGCATACGGCCCACGCCAAACACATCGCTGTTAATCGCCGAAAGAGAAGCGGTGATAACCACAAAATTCAGAATACCGGCCGCGGCGGTAATGCCCATATGCTGGAAGGTCATCACAAACGGGCTGCCTTCGGTGCCCACCTGGTTCCACGGATAGATGGACATGATGACGAACAGCGTGCCCACATAAAACACCAGAATACGCAGCGGAACGGAGTTGATGGCGCGCGGAATAGACTTCTGCGGATCTTTCGCTTCGCCTGCCGTGATGCCGATAATCTCAATCCCGCCGTAGGCAAACATCACCATCTGCAGCGACATTATCATCCCGAGCCAGCCGTTGCTGAAGAAGCCGCCGTTGCTCCACAGGTTATGGATACCGGTCGCCTGGCCGCCGTTGCCAATCCCCCAAACGATAATGCCGATCCCGGCAATAATCATAATGATGATGGTGGCAACCTTGAAGAACGAGAACCAGAACTCCAGCTCGCCGAATACCTTCACGCTCATCAGGTTGATGGCGCTGATAATAAGCACCACGCTCAGCACCCAGACCCAATGCGGCACCGCCGGGAACCAGATGCCCATATAGATCCCAAAGGCGGTCACGTCGGCGATGGCAACAATCAATATTTCAAAGCAGTAGGTCCAGCCGGTGATATAACCTGCCAGTGGCCCCAGGTAGTCCTGGGCATAACGTGAAAACGAGCTGGCCGCAGGGTTGTGCACCGACATTTCGCCCAGCGCGCGCATGATGATGTAGGCCGCCACGCCGCCGATAATATACGCCAGCAGCACGCTCGGCCCCGCCATTTTGATGGCGTCCGCCGAACCGTAAAACAGCCCTGTTCCAATCGCCGACCCCAGCGCCATAAATCGAATGTGCCGGGTGCTCAAACCGCGCTTGAGCTTGTTGGTGTTTTCCATTAATCCAGTACCACGCTTTACAATAAAAAAACCACGGAGGACGACTCCGTGGTTACATAGCAATCAAAAACTTAGTGGGCGGCGGAGGTCACCTGGCGCCCTGCTGCTTTGTCCCAGATAGCGGTGATAACCACCATCGCGACGGTCGGCAGCAGCCAGGCAAGTCCCTGATCCGCCAGCGGCAGTTTCGCCGCCCAGCCAGGCAGCACGTCGCTGATGGCCGAAGCTTTAACGCCGTCAATCATACCAAACAGCAGGCTTATCAGCATCGCCGGCGCAATAACGCGGGTGGAATTGTTCCACCACGGACGAGTAAAGCTCAGCACCACCAGTGCGATACATGGCGGATAGATTGCCGTCAGCACCGGGATAGAGATCTGAATCAGATGGCTCAGGCCCAGGTTGGATACAATCATCGAGAACAGACCGAGGATAAACACCAGCGAGCGATAAGAGAGCGGCAGATACTGGCTAAAGAACTCCGCGCAGGCACAGGTCAGGCCAACGGCAGTGACCAGGCAGGCCAGGAAAATCAGCGCCGCGAGGAAGAAGCTTCCTGCCCCACCAAAGGTATGAGCGACATAGGCGTGCAGAATAGCCGCACCGTTGGCTTTCTGATCGACCAGGTTCGCGCTATCGGACCCCAGGTGGAACAGCGCCAGGTAGATAACCGTCAGGCCGATACCGGCAATCAGTCCAGCCCAGATGGTGTAGCGGGTCAGCAGGCGAGATTCGGTCACGCCACGGGAGCGGGCAGCATTAACGATAACAATCCCGAACACCAGCGAAGCCAGGGTATCCATCGTCAGGTAGCCGTTCACAAAGCCGTTAGAAAACGCCGCGTTCTGGTAGGCTTCAGTCGCCGTACTCAGGCCGCCGGCTGGCCACAACACTGCACCGGCCGCCAGGATCAGCAGCGCGATGATTTTCACCGGCGCCAACACGTGGCCCACGGTATCCAGCAGCTTGCCGGGATACAGAGAAATGCCGATCACCAGCGCAAAGTACACCAGGCTGTAGATAAACAGCGGCATATCGCCCATGCCTGTCAGCGGAGCAATCCCCACTTCAAAAGAAACGGTGGTGGTACGCGGCGTGGCAAACAGCGGCCCTACGGCCAGGTAGCAGACGGTTGCCAGCAAAATGCCGGCACGGCGGCCAATCGGCGAGCTGAGGCTATCAATACCCCCGCCCACGCGTGCGATCGCCACGATAGTCAGAACAGGTAAACCTACTGCGGTCACCAGGAAGCCAAGCGCCGCCGTCCAGACGTGCTCGCCAGCCTGTAAGCCGACCATAGGAGGAAAAATGATGTTGCCCGCGCCCACAAACAGCGCAAAGGTCATAAAGCCCAGAGCGATGATGTCACGAGATTTCAAATGATAGGTCATAAAATAAAGCAGCCTGTGGATGTGTGGTGTTGAAAATGCTCAAATTTTTAAACCGAGGTTCAGTCCAGATAACGTTCGGTAAAAACGCGGCTATTACCGGTAACGACAGCGGAATATGCTTCTCCAGATCGGTGGCGAAGAATAGTTAGTCGAATTACCACTCAATTTCAGTCGGTCTGGTAATAACAGGGGGGCAATTAAAACGCTTATAGCGTTTGAAGACAAGAAGGGATCGGGAAACCAGAAATATATCCTTTATAAATACGCATAACCAGTGAATAAAGTTGATTATACGCTTTTGTTATGGCTTATCATTCGGACAAAAAAGCATCAATTCGATATTCATCACTTAACGAGTGGTGAAAATACGCACAAAAAAGGCCAGAAAACTGGCCTGTGGAAAGCGGACTTGACGGTTATGGCGAGTTAATGTGCAACCGCCGCAGAATCATGAGCAATCAGGCGTTCTGGCAGAATAAACGAAAACGTCGATCCCTGCCCCGGCTGGCTTTCGATCTCCAGCCGCGCATCATGGTGGCTAAGGGCATGCTTAACGATAGCCAGCCCAAGCCCGCTGCCGCCCGTCTGGCGAGAGCGCGCCTTATCGACCCGGTAAAAGCGCTCGGTCAGGCGAGGAAGATGCTCGGCGGAAATTCCAGGCCCGGTATCCCTGACGCTAAACGCCACGCCGTGAGGCAGCTTGCGCCAGGTGACCGTAATATGGGTCCCGGCCGGCGTGTGATTTACGGCGTTATACACCAGGTTCGAGATAGCGCTGCGAAGCTGCTCCTCGTTGCCGTAAACCTGAAGCCCAGGCTCGACGTTAAAAGTGAGCGTTTGCTTCTGCTGGCTTAGCGTTTGCGCCTCGCGCTCCACCACGCGCAGCATCAGCGGCACGTCGATTTTTTCGTTCATCGAAATCGCCGGTGCAGCCTCAATCCTCGATAAGGTGAGCAGCTGTTTGACCAGCCCTTCCATACGCGACGTTTGCTCACGCATGGTATGCAACGCTTTGTCCTTGAGCGGCCCTTCCAGCGCCTGATCCTGCATCATCTCCAGATAACCCTGTAACACGGTCAGCGGGGTGCGCAGCTCGTGGCTGACGTTGGCAAAGAAGTTACGGCGAGCGCCTTCAAGCTGGTGCATCTGCGTGACGTCACGCGCCACCATCAGCCACTGCCCGTCGGCATAAGGCATCACGCGGAACTCAAGATGACGGCCGTTGTTCAGCACCAGCGTCAGCGGGCGGCCGAACTGCTGCTTCGCTACGTATTGAGTGAATTCAGGGTAACGCAGAAGGTTGAGAATATTTTGGCCGCTGTCGTCGGGCCAGCGCAGGCCAAGCAGTTGCTGCGCCAGGCCGTTACACCAAAAAATAGTGCCTTCTTCGGTGGTCAGTACCACCGCATCAGGCAGTGATTCCGCACCGCTGCGGAACCGCTTAATAAGGTTGCCCAGCTCTTTACGGCGCTTTTTATTACGCAGCTGCATCTGGTGCAGCCCGTAAAGCAAAGGCTCCCAGCTTCCCCGCCCGGGCGGCGGGGTCATGCTGCGGTCAACCCACAGCCACCAGGAGAGACGAAGTAAATTCCAGAAATGCCAGCTTAACAGGGCGGTCACTGCCGCCAGTAAGAACCACGGCAGATGGCCAAAAATCAATCCGAGAATCGCCGCCGGTAAACAACAGAGCATCAGCTCCAGTACCAGCCTTTTCCATGACAGCCGTTCCAGCACGCGTCACGCTCCTGTCAGCATATTAGAAACGGGTTGAAAAACGATAACCCGTGCCGCGAACTGTTTGCACCATTTTGTCATGACCACTTGTTTCCAGAGCTTTACGCAGGCGGCGAATATGCACGTCTACGGTACGGTCTTCAACGTAAACGTTAGTCCCCCACACGTTATTAAGCAGCTGTTCACGGCTGTAAACGCGCTCCGGGTGGGTCATAAAGAAGTGTAACAGCTTAAATTCGGTTGGCCCCATGTCGAGCGGATCTTCACCGGTCATCACGCGGTGCGATGAAGGGTCAAGGCTCAGGCCCTGCATCTCAATCACCTCTTCCACCGCCATCGGTGAAATACGGCGCATCACGGCTTTGATACGTGCCACCAGCTCTTTCGGGGAGAACGGCTTGGTGATGTAGTCGTCGGCACCGACCTCAAGGCCGCGGACGCGATCTTCTTCTTCGCCGCGGGCGGTCAGCATCATCACCGGGATCTCGCGAGTTAATGCCTCACGCTTCAGGTGCTTGATGAACTGGATCCCTGAACCACCTGGCAGCATCCAGTCCAGCAGGATCAGATCGGGGAAAGGTTCAATCAGCAGGTTAACCGCGCTGTCATAATCTTCCGCCTCTACCGACTGGAAGCCATTTTGCTCGAGCACAAAGCTCACCATTTCACGAATCGGAGCTTCATCTTCTACGACTAAAATGCGTCTCGCCATGATTTACCCTGTTGAAAAGAGACCATCTCTTATTAATTGTGCGCCAGTATGCGTCAGATTTGTGACAGATTTATGAAAAAGATTACGGCCAGATATTTCACCTTTTTGAATTATGACAGCCCCAGATTTTTGCTGACGGTTACGCTTCTGACTCAATAGCTTATAATCGGTCATTCGCCTCTTTGCCATGGGACAGGTTATGCGCATTCTCCACACTTCAGACTGGCACCTCGGCCAAAACTTCTATACCAAAAGCCGGGCTTCTGAACACCAGGCCTTTCTCGACTGGTTGATAAACGCCGCGCTCGAACATCAGGCGGAGGCGATTATTGTCGCGGGGGATATCTTTGATACCGGCTCACCGCCGAGCTACGCCCGCGAAATGTATAACCGCTTTGTGGTGCAGCTGCAGGCCACCGGCTGCCAGCTCGTGGTGCTGGCGGGTAACCACGATTCCGTTGCCACGCTCAACGAATCCCGCGAGCTGCTGGCCTGCCTGAATACCCAAGTGATTGCCAGCGCACGCCACAACAAAGACGAGCAGGCACTGGTCCTTAATCAAAAAGACGGCACGCCAGGCGCTATCCTTTGCCCCATTCCTTTCCTGCGCCCCCGCGACATTCAAAGCAGCCAGGCCGGGCTGTCTGGTCATGAGAAACAGCGTTCTTTAATGGAAGCCATCAGCGAACATTATCAGCACTGCTATGAGGCCGCCGTTGCCCTGCGCGGCGACAGGCCGCTGCCGATTATCGCCACCGGGCACCTGACTACCGTTGGCGTAACAAAATCTGACGCGGTTCGCGACATTTATATCGGCACGTTGGACGCGTTCCCGGCGCAGCACTTCCCGCCAGCCGACTACATCGCGCTCGGGCATATTCATCGCGCGCAGAAAATCGGCGGCAGCGAGCATATTCGCTACAGCGGTTCGCCTATTCCGCTGAGTTTCGACGAAACCGGCAAAGCAAAAAGTGTGTTTCTCGTAGAGTTTAGCGGCGCGGCGCTGGCAAGCGTCGAACCTCTGGAGGTACCCATTAGCCAGCCGCTGGCCATCGTCAAAGGTTCGCTGGGTGAAATTGAGCAGCAGCTTGAACAGTGGCGAAATGCGCCGGCTGAGCCGAAAGTCTGGCTGGATATCGAAATCGCCACCGATGAATATCTGCACGATATGCAGCGCCAGGTCCAGGCGCTTACCGACGAACTGCCGGTCGAAGTCGTCCTGCTGCGCCGCAGCCGCGAACAGCGCGAGCGGGTCATTGCCAGCCAGCATAAAGAGACGCTGAGCGAGTTAAGCGTTGAAGAAGTTTTTGAGCGACGGCTGAGCCAGGAAGAGACCAGCGACGAGCGTGCCGCACGGTTAAGAACGCTGTTTGCACAAACCCTTTCAGACTTGCACCAGCAGGAGGAACAGGCATGAAAATCTTAAGCCTGCGGTTAAAAAACATAAACTCCCTGAAAGGCGAATGGAAAATTGATTTCACCCAGGAGCCCTTCGCCAGCAACGGGCTGTTCGCTATCACCGGCCCGACGGGCGCGGGCAAAACCACCCTGCTCGACGCAATTTGCCTGGCGCTGTACCACAAAACGCCGCGCCTCAGCACCGTTTCTCAGTCGCAAAACGACCTGATGACCAGGGACACCGCTGAGTGCCTGGCCGAAGTGGAGTTCGAGGTCAAAGGCGTTGGCTACCGGGCTTTCTGGAGCCAGAACCGCGCCCGTAACGCGGCAAACGGCAACCTTCAGGCACCGCGCGTGGAGCTGGCCCAAATCAGCGACGGCAAAATCCTCGCGGATAAAATTAAAGACAAGCTTGAGATTGTCGCCTCGCTTACCGGGCTGGATTACGACCGCTTCACCCGCTCGATGATGCTCTCCCAGGGGCAGTTCGCCGCTTTTTTAAACGCCGACGCCAACGACCGCGCCTCGCTGCTTGAGGAGCTGACCGGCACCGAAATCTACGGCACCGTGTCTGCGGCGGTCTTTGAAAATCATAAGCAAATCAAAAGCCGTCTTGAAAACCTGCTGGCCCAGGCTTCAGGCGTTGCGCTATTGAATGAGGAGCAGCAACAGCAGCTTACGCAGAGTTTGCAGGCGCTTACTTTTGAAGAAAAAAAGCTGTCGGACGAACAGCAGCAACAACAGCAACATCAGCACTGGCTCAGCCAGCGCGCCCGGCTCGCCGCCGACAAAGAGCAGAAGCTGCAGGCGCTGAACGGTGCCAGTCAGGCCCTTAAAGACGCAGAGCCGATGCTGGCGAAGCTGACCCGCGCCCTGCCTGCCGAAAAACTGCGGCCTCACTGGCAGCGGTTGCAGGAAAAGCAGCAGACGTTAAGGCAAAACGGCGAAGCCGCAGAGAAAGTGAATACCCGCTTACAGCAGCTCACCGTTCGTCGTCAGCAAACCCGCCTGTTAGCCGCCGGGCAGGCTCAAAAGCTTCAGTCAGAAGCACTGCGGGTACAGGATTGGCTCACCGCCAATGACCGCTATCGCCTGTGGGCCGCCGAGCTGACGGGCTGGCGCATGGCGTTTACGCAGCAGCAGCGTGATGAGAGACAGCTGGCTGAGCTCCAGCAGACGCTGCAGGCCAGCCAGCAAAAGCTGCAGGCGCTGCCGGAGCCGACGCTTAGCCTTTCTCCTGATGAAGTGAGCGCTCATTTACAGCGAATGCTGGCAACCCGGCCTGCTCGCCAGCAGTTGGCCGCCCTGCAGCCACAGTTCGCCACGCTGGAGAAACGTAAAGCCGAGCAGCAGCGGGAGCTTGCCGAACTGGATAAACTGATTGCCGGGCGTGATGCTGAGCTCAGCCAAAAACGTCAGCAATACAAAGACAAACGCCAGCATGAGGCCGATCTGGAAAAAGTCGTCGAGCAGGAAAGGCGCATTCAAAGCCTTGAAGCCGAGCGTGCGCTTTTACAACCGGATTCCCCGTGCCCGCTTTGCGGCTCAACCCAACATCCCGCCGTAGAAGCCTATAAAACGCTGGAGCCGGGCGAGAACCAGCAGCGTCTTGCCGCCCTTAAGCAAGAGGTCGCCAAACTCGCGGAGCTTGGCTTCGCCCTGAAAGGTCAGCTTGATACCCAACGCCAACAGCGCGAAAAACTGGTGCAGGTAAGCACCGCGCTGCAGGAAGAGGAAGCCTCTCTGTCCGCCCGCTGGCAGCAGCAGTGTGCAGAAGCAGGTATCGCTTTAACGCCGCAGGACGATCTCACCGCCTGGCTTAACGAGCAGGAACAGCGTGAACAGCAGCTGCGCCAGCTAGGCGAGCGTCAGGCGCTGGAGGTGCAGTTTCAGCGCGACAGCCAGCAGCATGAAAAGCTGAGTGCCGACTTTATGGCACAGCGCACGTCTCTACAGGCAGCGCTGGAGCGGGCCGGTCTTGTGCGCCCCGAGCCGGGAGAAGAGCAAAACTGGCTCGAAGCTCGTCAAAAAGAATCCCTGCAATGGCAGCAACAGCAGGACAAGCTGCCGCAGCTTCACCAGCAGCTTTCCAGCCTTGAGATGCTGCTCTCCAATCTAATGGACGACGGCTCAACGCCGCCGCCGTTGGAGGCAAACGAGCGCCAGGCTGCGCTGCAAAACTGGCAGACGCTGCATAACGACTGCAACCTGCTCGAAGGACAGCGTCAGTCCCTGCAAGAACAGCTGAAGCAAAGTGAAAGAGAAGCCACGGCGGCACAGGAGCAGTTCAGCAATGCGCTCTCGGCCAGCCAGTTCAGCGACGAAGCCGACTTCCGAAGCGCGCTGCTGGAAGAGGCCGGGCGACTTGAGCTTGAGCAACGTAAGCAGCAGCTGGAACGCCAACAGCAGCAACAGACTACGCTGCTGGAACAGGCTGAAAGCGCGCTGGCTCAGCATCTCTCAGGGCGGCCAGAAACCCTGAGCGAAGAGACCGAAGTCAGCATGCTGGATGAACGTATCGCAGCGCTTACTCTCCAGCTGCGCGAAAACGCCTCTCGCCAGGGGCAAATCACCCAGCAGCTGCGTCATGACGAGGAAAATCGGGTTCGCCAGCAGGCGCTGATGCAGGAGATCAAAGCGTGTGAGGCGCAGGCGGAAGACTGGGGCTACCTCAATTCGCTCATCGGCTCCAAAGAAGGGGATAAATTCCGTAAATTCGCCCAGGGGCTGACGCTGGATAATCTGGTCTGGCTGGCAAACAATCAGCTTAACCGCCTGCACGGGCGCTACCTGCTTCAGCGCAAAGACAACGAAGCGCTCGAGCTGCAGGTGGTGGATACCTGGCAGGCAGATGCGGTGCGGGATACACGCACGCTCTCCGGCGGAGAAAGTTTCCTGGTGAGTCTGGCGCTGGCGCTCGCGTTATCCGATTTGGTGAGCCATAAAACCCGCATTGACTCCCTGTTTCTGGATGAAGGTTTTGGCACCCTCGATGCGCAGACGCTGGATACCGCGCTCGACGCGCTGGATACGCTGAACGCAAGCGGCAAAACTATCGGCGTCATCAGCCACGTTGAGGCGATGAAAGAGCGGATCCCGGTGCAAATTAAGGTGAAGAAGATCAACGGCCTGGGCGTGAGCCGACTGGATAAGGTTTTTGCAGTGGATTGAGCTTGACCCTGGCTCACTCCCAGGGAAGTGTCTGGTCGTCACAAATACGCTTATGAAGGATCGGCTAAGGTTCCGTTCACTTCCAGCCCTGGGGCGGCTGAGATGCGTTTCCGACGCTCTCAGCCTCCGGCCGTTCCCGACGTCCGGACCCTGGCCAGTCGGAGAGAAAACGAGGCGATTTAAGCCGGAACCGTGCCTCGCTTCATATTTTTACCCTCACCCTAACCCTCTCCCTGAAAGGGAGAGGGAAAAAAGAATGTTCTCTATCGGCTGTTTCCCCCCTCTCCCTCTGGGAGAGGGCCGGGGTGAGGGGCGATTTACTTCTCCAGAGGCCACAACCACGCCGCACCGCGAACGCCGCTGGAATCGCCGTGTACCGCCTTGCGAATCGGCGTTTCACACTCACCGCCAAACACCCACGGCTTAATCAGCTGGGGCACCGTCCGGTATAAACGCTCCACGTTACTCATTCCACCGCCCAGCACGATCGCATCCGGATCCAGAATATTCACGATATGCGCCAGCGACTTCGCCAGACGAGTCTCGTAGCGGCTGATGGCCAGCTCGGCCAGCGGATCCTGCTGCTCGGCCAGGCTAAAGATCTCATGCCCTTTCAGCGTTTTTCCGCTCAGGCGCTGGTAGTCGGTGCCGAAGCCGGTGCCGGAAATAAAGGTCTCAATGCACCCCTGCTTGCCGCAGTAGCACGGCACTTCTTCCCGGAAACGCAGCTCGTCTTCGTCCATCCACGGCAGCGGGTTATGCCCCCACTCGCCCGCCGTACCGTTGCCGCCAATCAGGCTGCGGCCATTAATCGCCACGCCCGCCCCGCACCCGGTGCCGACGATCACCGCAAAGACGATCTGTGCGCCAGCAGCGGCACCGTCGATAGCTTCCGAAACGGCCAGGCAGTTGGCGTCGTTAGCCAGCCTGACTTCTCGCTTCAGCGCCAGGCTGAGATCCTTATCAAACGGCTGTCCGTTAAGCCAGGTTGAGTTCGCATTTTTCACCACCCGGGTATAAGGGGAAATCGACCCCGGGATCCCAAGCCCTACCGTACCGGTCTCGCCCGTGGCTTCTTCCGCCAGCCGCACCAGCTCAACAATGTTTTTGATAGTGGCCTGGTAGTCATTTTTAGGCGTTGGCAAACGGTGGCGGTAGAGCTGTTTCCCGTCGTCTGCCAGCGCAATCACTTCTGTTTTAGTCCCACCGAGATCGATACCTATGCGCACAAGAGCTTCCTCATTTGGTGATAATTATCAACAACATAAAATGCAGCGTAAGCAAAGGCAATGAAACGAGGCCGTCAATTCGTTATCATGCCCGCTGCGTTTAACTGACAACCTGGGACAGAATCATGCTGTGGTTTAAAAATTTAATGGTTTACCGTTTAAGCCGTGACATCACGCTGACGGCGGATGCAATGGAAAAACAGTTAGCCGCCTTCACCTTCACCCCTTGCGGCAGCCAGGACATGGCTAAAACCGGCTGGGTGTCGCCGATGGGCTCGCACAGCGATGCATTAACCCATGTTGCCAACGGCCAGATTGTGATTTGCGCCCGTAAAGAAGAAAAAATTCTGCCGGCCCCGGTCATCAAACAGGCTCTGGAAGCCAAAATCAATAAGCTTGAAGCAGAGCAGGCCCGCAAGCTGAAAAAGACCGAAAAAGACGCCCTGAAAGACGAAGTCCTGCACTCCCTGCTGCCGCGCGCTTTCAGCCGTTTTAGCCAGACAATGATGTGGGTAGATACGGTCAACGGCCTGATCATGATCGACTGCGCCAGCGCCAAAAAAGCGGAAGACACGCTGGCACTGCTGCGTAAAAGTCTGGGTTCGCTGCCGGTGGTACCGCTGGCGCTGGAAAACCCTATCGAGCTGACCCTTACCGAGTGGGTGCGTTCAGGAGATGTTCCGGCAGGTTTTGCGCTGATGGACGAAGCTGAACTCAAGGCTATCCTTGAAGGCGGCGGCGTGATCCGCTGCAAGCAGCAGGAGCTGGTGTGCGACGAAATCGCGGCGCACATTGAAACCGGCAAAGTGGTCACCAGGCTGGCGCTGGACTGGCAGGAGCGTATTCAGTTCGTACTGGCCGACGACGGCTCGATCAAACGCCTGAAGTTTGCCGATATCCTGCGCGAACAGAACGACGATATCGACCGGGAAGATTTTGGCGGACGTTTCGATGCCGATTTCATCCTGATGACCGGTGAACTGTCGGCGCTGGTGACTAACCTGGTAGAAGCGCTGGGCGGCGAAGCGCAGCGTTAATTAAGCGGCTGAGTCGTGAGAGATAGCCCCTCGCCGTAAACGAGGGGCTAAAAAATTCAGTTATTTATCTGCCAGGTAGCGGCAAAGGTAGGACGTTGGCTCGGCAACCTGGAGATGAAACTCGCTGTGGCCCGGCACGTTAAACACTTCGCCCGCAGCATAGGTTTTCCACTCGGTTTCCCCCGGCAGCAGAACGTGTAATGCGCCGCTCACAACGGTCATCTCTTCCGGCTGGGCGGTCCCGAAGGTGTATTCCCCCTCCGCCATCACGCCAACGCTGGCACGGCCAGTGCTGCTGCTGGTAAAACCGATGGATTTTACTTTACCGGAGAAGTACTCGTTACTCTGAAGCATGGACAGGCCCTTAATCGACTTTAGTGAAAAATCCACTATAGAGGCGAACTCTCTGGCCTGTCACGCAAATTGTTAATTCCGTTCAGATAAGCAATTCTGCCGCTAATCTGGCGACCAGCACGTTGGATAAAAGTACCGGCACATCCAGCTGCTTTTGCAGTAAATCCCGGTGCTTTTGATGGTAGCCAAGGCAGTCCAGCACCAGAACATCCGCCCCGTCCGCCATCAGCTTTCTTCCGGCCTCAAGCAAGTCGGCTTCGCTGCCGTGCACCGGATTCGCGAGGGCATAAAGCGGGGGATGGGTCAGCTTGCGCCACTTCAGCTCCTGAAACTTAATCATGTCGGCGACCGGCAGGATAATCCCCACTTGATGACCGTCCACAATCGAAGCCACCAGCGGCGGAATAATACGCTCAGGCTCCAGCAGAATCGCGTTACGGGCGCTAAGCCCCGTCAGCGGCATGGTGCTCATCAGCAGAATGACTTCGTAGCCCTGATTATCCAGCTGTTCGATGATGCCCTGCATCGCAATGGAGATTTTGTCGCGCCCGACCGAAGTAATGGTGTTGTCCGCCAGCAAAGTGAGCAAGGACTCTTCTCCGGGCGAAGGGGAAAACTGGCGCCGGACCTCATCAGGAGAGAGGTTGCCCAGCAGGCTTACCTGCGAGATTTGTTGCTCAGAGATATGTTCGGTTAAAAATGGCAAAACCTCACTCACTGACACTTTGCCGACGGTGAGAATGGCTACAGTTGGTTTCATGCTTCGCTCCGCTATTACTCAGTCACCGCCCTTTTCGCTGCACTGCTCCACGTCCGCTATGAAATAACTCCGCCGGGGTCGATCGTTTTTTGCTCGCCGTAATCCGCAGCATACAACCAGAGTGATATCGAAATCCTTAACGAAACATCAACTACTGTGCAACATCTCTAAATAGATATATTTTAAGTAAATTAACGAGATAAAAGTTTCTCTGATCAAAGATGAAACACCAACGTCTGCAGCCATCGATCAGGATTTCTGCGGATCTTCATAGCGCTGTTTTGCGTCCAGCGCTTCCTGATGCGTTTCGTGTTCGCTTATCAGCGTGTCCTGATGAGGGTGATCCGCCCGCAGCTGGTACCCGGTGACGGTTGAACCCGGCACGCCTTTCTGCACTTCGACAATTCGGGCTTCACGGGGGTAAGGAGGTTGAGTTGCCATCGCTCGTCCTTATTTCTTATGGATGAGCGTTAAGTATAGGCTAACTGGCGCGGGCCATTTGTAATGCGCTGAGGATAGCTTCCACCACCGCATCCGGGGGACAGGTTGCGTCCACAATGTGACGGGCAACCTGGCGGTACAGCCCTTCTCGAGCGGCCAGCACATCCACGATTTCATCGGTGACGCCTTTTCCAGTCAGGGTTGGGCGCTGATCTTCCTCCGGAGAAGCATTCAGGCGTGAAGCCAGGACCTGCGCCGGAGCGTGCAGCCAAATGGTAATGCCGTTTTCCTGCATAAACTGACGATTGCTGTCTGCCAGCACCATGCCGCCGCCGGTGGCCACAACGGTCGCCGGCGCCGTCACCCGCTGAAGCGCATCAGACTCACGGGTACGGAACCCTTCCCAGCCCTCTTCGGCCACAATCTCCGCCACGCTCTTTCCGGTGTGGGTCAGCAGAAAACTATCGGTATCGACAAATGCATAACCCAGCGTTCTCGCCAGAGCCTGACCGACGGTCGTCTTGCCACAGCCGCGCGCGCCGACCAAGAAAAGGGGTTGAGTCATCAGGGATAATCCTCGGAAGTGCAGGCCTCAGGCCAGTAGGGATAAAAGCAGGAAACAGAACGCGATAATACCATCAAACTAGTACGCAACAAAACGTAAACTTATAGTTACAATCACAATTTCTACCACAAAGAAGCCAGTAATAACGGCCTTAACTGGAGGTTAATAAGTGTAAACTAAATCCACCACCCGCCAGCAGCGTCACAATACTTTAAACGCCAGGCCAATGACAACCCTTAATCTGAGATTCGGTAACACATTTATGGTTAGCTTTACGATTAAGGCGTTTCACCTACGCTCAAGTTGATCCAGACTCGTTTTAAGACTTCATCATGACAGAGGTATGAACCATGCAATCTGAAGAGCAGCGTCTTATCGACGGGCTTTTTGACCGTCTGAAACAGGCCGAGAGCCAAAGTGCCACCCGGGATGCGGCCGCAGAACAGCGGATTGCGCAACACCTCAGCCAGCAGCCAGGTGCCGCCTACTACATGGCGCAGACGATCCTTATCCAGGAAGCGGCCATGAAACAGCTGAACGGTAAAATTCAGGAGCTGGAAGCGAAAGTCACCGAACTTGAACAGAAGTCTCGCCAGCAGCAGAGCAGCGGCGGTTTTTTGGCCGGATTATTCGGCGGCAGCAGCAACAGCAATAATAGCCCTCGCGGTTCCGACCCGATTCCGGGCAGCCAGAACTATGGCACATCAGCCGCACCGGGCTACGGCGCACCTCAAAGCGGGTACGGTGCTCCTGCCGGCTATGGTGCACCACAGGCGGCACCTGCGAGCGCTCCGCGTGCGGGAGGCGGCTTCCTTTCTGGTGCGCTGCAAACCGCTGCGGGCGTAGCCGGGGGCGTTGTGGTGGCAGAAATGCTGACCAGCATGTTCCACCGCAGCCAGCCGGAAGAGATCGTGAATATCATCAACGAGCCGGCTCCAACCTTCGACAATAGCTCGTTTGATTCAGTCAACGACTACAGCCAGGTCGACGACCGCCAGTTCCAGAACCAGGGCGGCTGGCCGTCACAGGACAACGCTAACGACAACACCGGCTTCGGGAACGATGATTTCGGTGGTGACGATTACGGCGACGACGACGACAGCTTTATTTAAGATTTCTGCGCCCGCGCGACCATCAGCAGCCACTTTTCGAGTTCATTGGCAAACAGCTGGCGGTCGCGCTGGTTCAGGCTATCCGGCCCGCCGGTTTGTACGCCGCTGGCGCGCAGGGTATCCATAAAGTCACGCATCGTCAGGCGTTCACGAATGGTTGCTGGCGTGTAAAGCTCGCCCCGGGGGTTCAACGCAATGGCCCCTTTCTCAAGCACGTCCGCCGCCAGCGGAATATCGGCGGTGATCACCAGATCGTTTTTCTCGCAGCGACGAACAATTTCGTTGTCCGCCACGTCAAACCCCGAGGCAACCTGAAGGCTGCGAATAAAGCGTGATGGCGGCGTTTTCATCCCCTGGTTTGCGACCAGCGTGACCATCACCTGAGCGCGATCGGCCGCGCGAAAAAGGACCTCTTTTATCACTTTTGGACACGCATCGGCATCCACCCAAATTTGCATTATGGCTCCTGACTGTCGGTGGGAATGGGGCGATTTTGCCGTGCTTTTGCCGAATGGCAAAATTTATCTGTTTCAGCCCCCCGACCGTACCTCGTTGAGTGCAAACGTAGCCTAAGCGGTAAAAAGCGCGTTAAGCTATCACCATCAGATAACAAAACACATCACCATGGAGTAATGCTATGGATAAGAAAATTGGCTTTATTGGCTGCGGTAACATGGGCAAAGCGATCCTTGGCGGCCTGATTTCCAGCGGCCTGGTGCCGGCGGGCAATATCTGGGTTTATACCCCGTCGCCGGACAAGGTGCAGGCATTATGCGAAGAATACGGCATTAATCCGGCGCAGAGCGCGCAGGAAGTCGCGCAGATAGCCGACATCGTTTTTGGCGCGGTGAAGCCAAACATCATGCTGAAAGTGCTGAGCGAAGTGAATTCCGAGCTGAATAAAGACAGCGTTGTTATCTCCATTGCCGCAGGCATTACCCTGGAAACCCTCGCCAAAGTGCTGGGCCACGACCGCAAGATTATCCGTGCAATGCCGAATACCCCGGCGCTGGTGAATGCAGGCATGACGTCGGTGACGCCAAACGCGCTGGTCACGCCTGAAGATATTGCCGATGCGGTAAGCATTTTCCGCAGCTTTGGCCAGGCAGAAGTGGTAAGCGAAGCGATGATCCACCCGGTGGTGGGCGTCAGCGGTTCAGCACCGGCTTACGTCTTTATGTTTATCGAAGCCATGGCCGACGCCGCCGTTCTGGGCGGTATGCCGCGCAAGCAGGCCTATCAGTTTGCCGCTCAGGCGGTGATGGGCTCGGCGAAGATGGTGCTGGAAACCGGAAAGCATCCGGGCGAGCTGAAAGACATGGTCTGCTCCCCTGGCGGCACCACCATTGAGGCCGTCAAAGTGCTGGAAGAGAAAGGCTTCCGCGCTGCCGTGATGGAAGCGATGGTGAAGTGTATGGCGAAGTCGGAGCTGCTCGGGAAGTCCTGATTCTGGAATAGCCCCTCACCCTACCCCTCTCCCCACAGGGGAGAGGGAATTGGATCGAGCATCAATCTTCGATTTTCCCCCTCTCCCTTTCAGGGAGAGGGCCGGGGTGAGGGTCATTAAAAACGACTTACTTTTTCTTCAGACAGTTGCTCATAAAGGTTTTTCTGGCGTCGCCCTTCAGCGATTGCTTCGCGGCATCCGCATTACAATCCTTCATTTTTTGCTGCTGAGGCGTCAGGGTTTTCCCTGCCGCGGCAGGCGCTTCCCCTTTCAGACAGCTGCTCATATAGCTCTTACGCTGATCCCCTTTCAGGGACTGCGATGCCGCCTGCTGATTACAGCTCGTCATGCGCTGCTGCTGCGGCGTCATCGTTTTATCCGCCGCCGTTGCCGACCCAACCAGCCCTACCAGTAACACCGCTAATAATGAAAATTTCATACCTTATTCCTTTTTTATAGTGACGATTAAAGCCTGGCCTAAGGCAAAAAAAATGCGACGTTTCCGCCGCATTTTTTTCTCACCTGTTACGTCTGTACACCTTTATTCCAGCGCCATCGCCGATTTCATGGTGTAGAACAGATCGGTCTGGTCAGTCAGCCCCACCACGTTTGCCGCATGTGGGCCATAGGCCGCCACGCGCAGCTGGGTGCCAGTGTGCTCCTGAGATTCTCCCTCGGAGTTACCGTAGCTAATGACCATCACTGCGCCATCTTTAGTATTTAGCGCCTGAGTCAGGCCTGGGGCTTTAGTGTCCGGAGCCACAATCTGGCTGGAGTGGGCATGATCCGCCGTCACGATGACCAGGGTATTGCCGTCCTTACGGGCAAACTCGAGCGCTTTCTGCACGGCTTCGTCGAGATCGACCGTCTCGCCAATCTGCCCGCAAGGGTTAGCGGCGTGATCCTGTTTATCGATAGAAGCGCCTTCAACCTGCAGGAAGAAGCCTTTTTCGTTGCCTTTAAGCAGATCGATAGCTTTTTCAGTCATCTGCGCCAGGGTCGGCACGCTGCTGTCGCGCTTTGGATTTTCCGTACAGGTCACCGCTGGCTGGTCAATATTGCCATGGTAGGTTGCCTTCGGGCCTTCCCAACGCACCGGCATATTGCCGTCCGCGAACATGCCAATGAGCGGTTTCTGCTGGTTGGCGACGGTCACCGCCGCAAGACCTGCCGCGTTGTCTACCCACTGATAACCGCGGGCATCCGCCTGCTCGCGCAGCGTTTTACCGTTCCACTCTCCGGCTTTCGCCACTTCGCTGAAGGTTTTTGCTCCGCCGCCAAGCGTGACGTCGGCTCGGGTATTCAGCAGTTGCTCGGTAATGGAGCCTTTGCCGCCGTTCTCCAGCGCGTTGGTCGAGCATTTTTCACTGGTCGCGCTCGGGCCATAGCATTTACGCCCGGTGACGTGGGAAACCAGTGCGGCAGGCGTCGCATCCTGAATTTCAGCCGTTGAAACGTTCCCCGTGGCCTTCCCGGCGGCCTTCGCCAGCTCGAGAATGGTCACGTGGTCTTTTCCGTCAACGTCCACGCCCAGCGCGCCGTTGTAGGTTTTTACGCCGGTACTCCACGCCGTGGCGGAGGCCGCAGAATCGGTCACGTAATCCGGCTTTTTCGTTTTCTTGTCTAAAGAATAATGGGTGTATTGCCCGGTGAGCGGTAACGCATCAATTCCCTTAAAGAAGCCACCGGCCCCTTCGGCATAGTTTCGGGCGGCGGTTATTTCCGAATCGCCCATTCCGTCACCGATCAGCAGAATAATGTTTTTTGCCGTTTTATTGTTTAACGAGGCGCGAATAGCTTCTGTCCGATCGCCGGTAATACGGCGGGCGCCACCCGGCTGAGTTAAATCTCCCTGAGCTGCGCGATTTTCCAGAGGGGATGATGATGTTTCTTGTGATTGTGATGGGGTGCTGGCAAGCAGCAAAGGCAGCAGGCTGGCGATAATTACGCTCTGTTTCACTTTATTTTCTCCATGTAGTAACTACTGAATATAAATAAAAACAGAGCGAGTATAAAAATGACTTATGACACTAATATGACAGCAAAATTTGATTCAACTACGGGGATGGATAAGGAGCTTTTTTAAATATTGACGGAGTAATTCGGTATCCTGGACGGGCACTGCGGTCTTTGGGGAGGCATCATCTAACGCCCCTTCAATACTGGCAACTAATGCCGAACGTTCGCCTTGTTCAAGCCGTCTCAATAAGGCCGTCACCACTATTTCCAGGGCTTCCACCTGAGCGACCAGCTCTTTTGACTCTTCTTCCTTTTCGGCGAGTTTAACCAATAACTCTGCAATAAGATTTTTCATTTTCTCTGTCCCTGCGGGGTTAGGATATGACGTTAACACTCAGATCCACCCGAGAGCAATATGCCGGGTTAAATATGTGCGGAACAGCAAATAGCGGCAGGCTTAAAACGATTCAGTCTGATAATAATCCCGGAAGCGAATTTTTCGCACTACAAAAAAAGAATAATGGAATATTATTCACTAAGTCACAGGCTGCTGAGCGAATGAAAAATAAGTCGACATCAATTTTCATATTTCACGCATTAATATAGCCAGCCGCCACAAAAAAACAGCGCTCAGGTTTTTCTGTCGAGTATCTGCTGCCGGGCATTTTTCCGTTTAAGAGCAGCGGCAAGCTGCCAGACATTGAGCAGCACAACCACGGCGGTTGCCGCAAAAACGTAACGAAAACCGGCCATTGCGGACACACCTGCCCCCATTAAAGGCCCGGCGACGTTCCCTAAATACATAAACGACTGGTTATACCCGAAGATGCGCCCGGTCACCTGGTCGCTACAGTATTTCAGCAGCAGCGTTTGCACCGCTGGCAGCATGGCTCCGTCGGCAAAGCCCAGCATAAAACGCAATATTCCAAGCTGCACCGGAGAGGTCACAAAGGACATTGCCAGGAATAACACCACCGCGCAGCACAGCGTCGCCATCAAAATACGTTCGGTGCCAATGCGGTCGCCCAGTTTGCCAAGTTTTGGCGCAGCAAACAGCGCGGAAATCCCCGGCAAGGCGGCGATAAACCCGCTCATAAAAGCGATGTTAAGGCTGTCCGGGGAAAGCTGTTTAATAAACAGCGCCAGGATAGGCCCAATCGAGCCGTTGCAGAGCTGAATCACCAGCGTGGTAATAAACAGGCTGAAAATAAGCCAGGGATAAGGCAGCGTGGCAAACACCTCCTTTCCGGTCAGGCGTTCATCCTTGCTGATTTTAGGCCGTGCGCCCTCTTTAATCAGCAACAGCGTCACCAGGAAACTGACCATCAGCAACCCAGCGGTGGCAAAGAAAACCGGCCGGAGCCCCAAGTGGTCAGCCATAAAACCGCCCAGCAGCGGGCCCACGATCACGCCGCTGATTTGCCCGGTAGACAGCGTGCTGATGGCCCAGCCGCTGCGCTCACGCGGAACCTGCGAAGCAATCAGCGCCATGGCATTAGGGATATAGCCTGAGGTCAAGCCCATCACCGCCCGCAGCAGGAACAGCTGCCAGACGTTGGTGGCAAAAGCCTGCAGCAGAATAGCTACTGCCATGCCGAAGGAGGCGCGGAGCAGCATCAGCTTGCGCCCTTTACGGTCGGCCAGGCTGCCCCACATCGGAGAGACAATTGCCGAGACTAAAAACGTGACGCTGAAGGTGAGGCCGGACCAAAGGGAGAGTGCTTCGTGGGAGGTGACGCCGAGTTGCTCAACGTAGAGCGGAAGAAAAGGCAAAATCTGGCTGATCGCAAGGCCGGTAAAGAAGCAGCCGAACCAGACTGAAATGAGGTTAACCTTCCAGGACTCCATAGCGCGCTTTTTCAAAGGGGATGCAACCAGACAGAACGATTTCTGGAAAGCTTATCACACTAATGAATAGTGCCGTCAGCACGCCGGGCATACCATTACGATATGGAAATGATTGCTTACTAAAGCACATATCCTGCCCCACCGGGCCTGTTGATGCAGGAACCACATGAATCCCCGTTATGAGCGTGCTATGTTGTCCACTTTCGTAAAGTGATGGGTGGATTAAAGGCATGGCAAAACTGCGGGTTGGTATCGTGTTTGGTGGGAAATCGGCAGAACACGAGGTGTCGCTGCAGTCGGCAAAAAATATCGTCGACGCCATTGATAAGTCGAAATTTGATGTGGTGCTGCTGGGGATTGATAAACAGGGCCAGTGGCATATCAACGATGCGTCCAGCTACCTGCTGAACGCCAATAATCCGGCGCTTATCGCCCTGAACCGGTCAGAGAAGAACGTGGCGCTGGTTCCAGGCCAGACCGAGCATCAGCTTATTGAAGCTAACGGCGCGGAACAGCTTTCTCAGGTCGACGTGATTTTCCCGATTGTGCACGGCACGCTGGGTGAAGACGGTTCCCTGCAGGGCATGCTGCGCGTCGCTAATCTGCCGTTTGTTGGCTCGGGCGTGCTGGGCTCAGCGGTGAGTATGGATAAGGACATTGCCAAACGCCTGCTGCGTGACGCGGGTCTGAACGTGGCGCCATTCATTACGCTGACGCGCGCTAACCGTGCAAAAATCAGCTTCGCCGAGGTAGAAAAACAGCTCGGCCTGCCGCTGTTTGTTAAGCCAGCCAACCAGGGCTCCTCCGTCGGCGTTAGCAAAGCCAATAGCGAAGAGCAGTATCACGCGGCGGTGGCGTTAGCCTTTGAGTTTGACCATAAAGTGGTGGTCGAGACCGGCATTAAAGGCCGTGAAATCGAATGTGCGGTGTTGGGGAACGATTACCCGCAGGCCAGCACCTGCGGCGAGATCGTGGTCAACAGCGAGTTTTACTCCTACGACACCAAGTACATCGATGAGCAGGCCGCGAAGGTGGTCGTCCCTGCGGTGCTTGACGCAGACGTTAACGATAAGATTCGTAAAATTGCGGTTCGCGCTTATCAGGCGCTGGAGTGCAGCGGCATGGCCCGCGTTGACGTCTTCCTGACCGAAAACAACGAAGTTATCATCAACGAGATCAATACGCTGCCGGGCTTCACCAACATCAGCATGTATCCCAAGCTGTGGCAGGCCAGCGGCATCAGCTATCAGGAACTGATCACCCGCCTGATTGAGCTTGCCCTTGAGCGCCACCAGCAGGATTGTGCGCTGAAAAGCTCCATCACTTCGTAACGCTTAAGGCTCCGCCGTTTCCGACTCTTCCCGGGGGCGGCGGATAATAAAGCCTGCCAGCCAGAAACAAATCACCCAGGTCACCAGCCCCACCGCATAATTCTGCCAGCCCGTCGTTTCCAGCCCCATCAGGCCAATCACGCCGTTAAGAATAAAAATCAGCCCTATCGCCACCGCATAGTAGTGCCAGTCACGACGCATTTTCAGGGTTAACATAGCCGCCTCACGCATTGAGAAATAAACCTGCCGGCATTGTCGCACATCAGCGGCAGGGAAACGCGCTGTTGCCGCAGGCTCGGCTAGCATAATGTTAATAAAATTTCCGTTAAGTTACAAAAATGTGAAGTTAAGCAAAAAACGCAAAACCAGGAGGATTCTGCCCCACAAATTACCAGCAATCTGATATTGACAACGCTTATGACCTGCCAAAATCCGCGCTATGGGGAGTCACACATTTGATTCGCATTACGCTTTTACGGGAGGTCATGATGGCTGATGTTTCATTCTCGAAAGCCGTTATTCCGGCAACTCGGGTAATAATGACGACAAAAACGGAAGGGTCGGTGCCCGGCAACGTTGCCTACGCGCTGTTCGTTCTGTTTTGCTTCTGGGTTGCCACCCAAATGCTGAATCTTATCGTTCAGGCTCCCGGCGTGCTGGAATACCTGGCCCAAAGCAACGATGCCAGCCGCCCACGCATTGAGATGGGCCTGGCGGTCAGCACCATTTTTGGACTCATTCCTTTCCTGCTGGGCGCGCTGACTATTGGCATCGTCGCCCTGGCGCTACGCCTGCGGCACCGCCGCAACTCAGCCTGGTTTTACTGAGTCAAAAGGCGGAAGTCTTCAGACTCCGCCCGCTCCGGCTTAGCGCTGCATACAGCTCGCCCGTCTATCGTCCACCCGTTTTGCAAACCAGGCCGTGGTCAGATTGCGGGTAATTTTCGGGCTTTCAAGCGTGATGCCGGGCAGCACCTCTTTCGGCAACGGCTGACCCGCCTTTTTCTCCGCTATCGCAAAGACCTGCTTGTAGAGGCTGGTTTTTTCAAACCCAATGCTGTCCCCTTTTTGCAGCGCCCGGCGAATTTCGCTGTCGCTCATATCCAGCTGTTTTGACAGCTTGCGCACCGCCATCTCGGTACTGCTCGGCTTGTCGCTGGTATAGAGGATCAGGTCCCCGTCCAATGCCAGCTTCACGCCCGCCGCGCGGCTGACCGCGCTCTGGAAGGCAGCGTTTCGGCTGGCGTACCAGCCCGCATTGTAGTCGGCAAAGCGATAAAGAGGTTGGCTGTAGTTAGCCGGATAATTCAGCAGATGGTAGGTGCCAAACCAAAGCCCACCGCGGCGGGTGAAGACCTCCTGGCGCACGGAGCCTTCCATCTTCCACGGATAGCCGTCGGTATGCTTCTCGGCAAAGGCCACGCTGACCTGCATCGTGCCGCCGGTTCGCACCGGGTTAAAGCTGCCGAACAGCTTCTGCCCCATCGGCACCATCGTCAGGAAGTCGTCAAAAATGGCGCTAAGCTGCCCTTCGGTTTTGACGTTATCCAGCCTTTCGCTGTAGCTCTTGCCGTTGGGGGAATTAATGCGCAGTGCGGTATGCACCAGCAGCGGTGGAATGTGCATTTTCTCGGCGCGGCGGTCTATCTCTTTCCAGGCGATTTTATTCAACCCCGGCACCGCCGGGTCAGCCTGCAGATTGGACTCCTGTAACGCCACGGCCAGTACGGAACAGATGTTCTCTTCGTTCGGCTCAAGGTTTTGGCTTTTTAAGGTCGTCAGCAGGTCTTTTGCCAGGCCCGCCCTATCCTTTACCCCTTCCGGGATTTTCCGCCGGGCAACGGTTTCGATATCTATTGGCTTAGCTGCCGCGGTCGTAGTAGAGGCCGGCGTGCTGCCTTTGGTTGTACACCCAGTCAATACCAACAAGGCTCCCAGAGAGAGCGCCATCAATCCATGCTGCCTGTTCAATAAGTCATCCTCATAACGTTTCGTTGTGATTATTTTTCAGGGCCAGACGAACCCAGGCCTTAACGGCCCCCTGAGTTTCATCGCGACGGCTTAACAATAGCAATTCAGCCGTCAGTCGCCGATCGGAAATTGGCTGATAAACCAGGTGCGGGATAGCCATGTGGGTAAAAGAATGCGGCAGCAGCGCAATGCCAAAACCGGAGGCCACCATTGCCAGTGCGCCAAGCGTGCTGGATGCGCGGTATAGCGGCTCGGGGACTTCACTGCCCCACCGCTCCCGAACCTGCTCCAGGGCTTCGTCGCCCTCGCCGGCGGCGAACTGAATATGAGGAACCTGCGCCAGCATCTCAAGCGTGATCCGCTTTTCGGCCGCCAGCGGGCTGCCTTCGGCCACCGCAACCATCATCGGCCATTCCGCAATTTTAACCGCCTCAATATCTTCGGCAAGCTCGCCCATCAGCGGCGTATAAGCTACGTCGACAGCCCGCTGCCTGAGCGCCTCACCGAGCGCGAGGGGTGACATTTCCTGAAGCTGAAGCTCGACCTTCGGCAGAAGCCGGCGAAAAGCGCGAACGTCGTTCATCAAGCACCCGGAAACCACGGCGTTACCGGCAAAGCCAATTCTCACCAGGCCGGTTTCGCCCCGCAGCGCTCTCTGAACTATATTTTTACCGTGCTCGGCCTGTTCAAGCGTGCGTCTCGCCTCCGGCAGCAGCAATCTTCCCGCTTCCGTTAGCTCGACCTTACGGCTGGTGCGCGTAAACAGCGGCCCGCCTACTTCGTCTTCCAGCGTGCGAATCTGCATACTTAGCGCGGGCTGGACAATGTGCAGCCGCGCGGCGGCCTGGCCAAAATGACCGGTTTCGGCCAGCGTCACGAAGTAGCGAAGGTGTCTTAATTCCATGCTCATCAGCCATCAATTTTAATGATTGAATCATCATATCAATATATTTCATTTATCAATAACGCGGAGCAACAATGGGCTCCTTACCTTGACAGGAGCCTTATATGAACAGTGACTATTTGCAGGACCGCCTCGCCATTAACGACTTAATCAACGGCTGGATGCACCGGGATCTTGCCCAGTGGGACAAGCTATCTGCGCTCTTCCACCCGGAAGGCACTATCGAAGTCACCTGGTTTGAGGGCCTTGCCAGCGAATTTATCCAGGGCTCGATGCGGATGGGCAAGTCCGACATCAGCACCAAACACCTGATTGGTACGCCGGTCGTCAGCTTCAATAGCGCACAAGACAAGGCGATCTCTGAAACCAACGCCATGATTATTGGCCAAAACCACAGGTTAGAAATGGGCGCCACCTGCCATAACCGTTTCTATGACATGCTGGAAAAACGCCAGGGCGTCTGGCGAATTCTGCGCCGCCAGGTGGTTTACGATTTTGGCTCATTCGACTTCCCGTTTGGCCCGGTGGACATTGATAAAGAGGCGGCAAAACGCTACCCGGCAGCCTACGCCCCCCTCGCATATCTGCTGGAAAAATCAGGTTTTCCTGTACAGCGCGTGTTTGCAACGCAAGGCTCAGACCTCGAAATTGCGATGAAAAAAGAGGCCCAGTCCTGGCTGGTTGGCTGACAAAACGTGCTCTCATCCTGACATAACGTTGACAATTAGATGCCTGGTCAGTAATTTCATTTGCAACTACTGACCAGGCAAATATCATGAGTAACTCTACGGGTATCCCTCCTTCTAAACTGCACCTTGGCCTGCTGATTCACCTGTCGAACCAGTTCAAAGACCAGCTCATTACCCAGTATTTTTCGCCGATGGGCATTACCGGTGCGCAATTTAAAGTCTTGATAAGTATCTTTAAGGGCTTCAACAGCCCGGTTGAAGTCAGCAAAAATCTGGTGATGGATACCGGCGCCATGAGCCGCATGCTTGAACGAATGGTGAAGCGAGATCTGATCGTGCGAAACGTGAATCCCGAAGATAAACGTCAGGTGATTCTGGCGCTGACCGAGAAAGGGCAAGAGCTATGCGAAGCTTTCCAGAACGACGCGCTGGCGTCGATTATCGGCACCCTTACCGAGCGCCTGACGCCTGAAGAATCAAAGCAGCTCAATGAACTGCTAATCAAAATGCTGCCGGATGAGATCACCGAGCGCCACCTCTGAGCTTTCTGATTAAGGCCACAAAAAATGCAAACCTCTACCGAGCAGGTTGAACGCGCGCCGGGCAAACGCAAGCGTAACTTCGCCATCTTTCTCATCATCCTGTTGCTCATCGGCGCAGGCTGCGTGGCGTGGTACATGCTCTACGCGCGCTACTACGAAACAACCGACGACGCTTACGTCAACGGCAACCAGGTCACGCTGACGCCGCAAATCGGCGGGACGGTGACTCAGGTCAGCGTCGATGAAGGCGACTATGTCGAAAAAGGCCAGCCGCTGGTGCAGCTTGATCCAAGCGATACCGAAATTGCGCTCCAGCAGGCGGAAGCCAACCTTGCCAACACCGTGCGCCAGGTACGCGGGCTTTACAGCACCGCGGACAACTACCGTGCCCAGGTTGCCGCGAAGCAGGTTGCGCTGCAAACCGCGCAAAGCGACTACGCTCGCCGCCAGAAAATCTTTGCCACCGGCGCGATTGCCGCTGAAGACTTGTCCCACTACCGCGATGCGGTCACCAGCGCGCAGAGCGACCTGGTCGCCGCCCAGCAGGCATTGCGCACTAACCTCGCAATGGTGGATGACACGGTCATCGACAGCCATCCGGAAATTAAAAGCGCCGTGGCCACGCTGCGCCAGCGCTTCCTCGACAACGCGCGCAGCACCATCGTCGCGCCGGTGAGCGGATTTGTCGCTAAGCGCGCCGTTCAGCTGGGCATGCGCGTCGATTCCGGCACTACCCTGCTGGCGATTGTGCCGCTGGACCAGGTGTGGGTTGACGCCAACTTCAAAGAGAGCCAGATGCAGGCCATGCGCCTGGGGCAGAAAGTAACGCTGACCGCCGATCTCTACGGCGACGACGTGGAATACCAGGGCACCATTGAAAGCCTCGGCATCGGCACCGGCAGCGCCTTCTCGCTGTTACCGGCCCAGAACGCCAGCGGCAACTGGATCAAAATCGTGCAGCGCCTGCCGGTCCGCATCACGCTTGACCCGCATGACATGCAGAAGCACCCGCTTCGCGTAGGGCTGTCGATGTTTGCTCGCGTGGATATCCGCAATGCTGACGGCCACCTGCTGCCGCAAAAGACCGTCGCCGCACCGCGCTTCACCACCGACGTTTACCAGAACGCGCTGGACGAAGCCGACAAGCTGGTCACCAAAATCCTTCATGACAACAGCCAGCCGGTAGCGTCAGGCAACCGCTAAGAGAGTCGTTATGCAAGATAAGGCGGCGTTTACGCCCCCCAGCCTGCTGCTGGCGACCATCGCGCTGTCGCTGGCCACCTTTATGCAGGTGCTGGACTCCACCATCGCTAACGTGGCGCTGCCGACGATCGCCGGTAACCTCGGCGTCAGCGCCGATCAGGGCACCTGGGTTATCACCTCGTTCGCGGTGTGTAACGCCATTGCCCTGCCGCTGACCGGCTGGTTTACCCGCCGGTTTGGGCAGCTCAAACTGTTCGTCGGGTCGGTGGCGCTGTTTACCCTCACCTCGTTCCTGTGCGGTTTTGCCCACAGCATGACCGAGCTGATTATCTTCCGTGCGCTGCAGGGCTTTTTCGCCGGGCCGATGTTCCCGATGTGCCAGACGCTGCTGCTGATAATCTTCCCGTCCAGCAAGCGAAGTATGGCGCTGGCGCTGCTGTCGATGGTAACGGTTGTCGCGCCGATTGTCGGGCCGATCACCGGGGGCTGGATAACCGATAACTATTCCTGGCCGTGGATCTTCTACATCAACGTGCCGATCGGGATCTTTGCCGCCATCGTGGTGTGGGCGCAGCTGCGTGAACGCGAAGAGACCACCACCATCGCCCCAATCGACTACATCGGCATTGCGCTGCTGGTGCTCGGCGTCGGGCTGCTTCAGGTGGTGCTGGACAAGGGGAACGATCTCGACTGGTTTGCCTCGCCGGAAATCATCACCATGTCGGTTATCTCGGCCGTTTCGCTGGTATCGTTTGTCATTTGGGAACTGGGTGAGCGCCACCCAATCGTTAACCTGCGGCTGTTCGCCGACCGTAACTTTGCCATCGGCACATTGTCGCTGACGCTGGGGTACGCGGCGTTCTTCGCCATCAACATTATTCTGCCGCAGTGGCTGCAGACCCAGATGGGCTATACCGCTATTTGGGCCGGTCTTGCCGCCGCGCCGATGGGCGTATTGCCGCTGCTGCTGACGCCGATTGTCGGGCGCTACGCCAACCAGGTGGATATGCGCCTGCTGGCCACGCTGTCGTTCCTGACCATGGGCGCTTCGTGCCTGCTGCGCGCGCAGTTTAATACCAGCGTGGATTTCCGCACTATTGCCGAAGTGCAGCTGTTCATGGGGATTGGCGTGGCGTTCTTCTTCATGCCGATAACCACCATTGTGCTGTCGAACCTGCACGGCGTTGAAGTCGCAGAAGGCTCTGGCCTGGCAACCTTCTTCCGCGTGCTCGGCGGGTCGTTTGCTTCTTCGCTGACCACCTGGATTTGGTCCCGCCGCGAGGTTTACCACCACGCCAACCTGACGGAAAGCGTGTCGGCCTATAACCCTTCGGCGATGGATTATCTGCATAAGATGGGCGGCGCTACGCAGCAGCACCTCGCCGTGGTGGATAAAACCATCGAACAGCAGGCCTATATGATGTCGACCATCGACTACTTCTGGCTGCTGGGCTGGGGCTTTATGGCGCTGATTGTGGTGATTTGGTTTGCCCGTCCGCCGTTTATACGGGCAGGCGCACCGGGGGCCCCTTCCGCAGGGCACTAATCAAAAAAGGGATGGCATTACGCCATCCCTTTTCTTTTTGCCTTAGACGGCTTCTTCGGTACCCGGCACCGGCACATCCTGCAGCGTGCGCTCGAAGCTGCGCAGACGTTTGTAGATAGACATCAGCTCAACCAGCGTGGTCCAGGAACTGATCAGATACTGGAACGAGCCGCGTACCTGGCCAAAAGCGTTGGTTATCTGCTGCATCAGGCCCAGGGTAATTGCACCTGCGGCGATCGAAGGGAACAGCAGGAACAGGCCAAACACATTGTCTATCTGGAGGTAAAGGATGCGCACGATGTTGAAATAGGTGTAGTGGAAGTAGAGCCGGAAGTAGTTATGTCGAACGTCGCCAAACAGCGCTTTCACCGTTGGCGGAGTCGCGCGACTGGCGTCATCTTCCCCGTAAACCAGCTCTTTACGGTAGGCGGCCTCCACTTTCTGGTTATTAAACTGCAGTCCCGGCAGCTTTATCCCGACCGCAGCCAGCAGGCCGGTTCCCATCAGCGACCAGATAATCGCCGCAATTACCAGGCCATAAGGCACCGCGCCAACAATCGGCAATTCTTTAACGTGTGGAGACAGCGCGACAAGAATAGGCAAGAAGGCAATCAGGGTCATCACCGACTGCAGCAGGCTCACGCCCATATCCTCAAGCGTGGAGGCAAAGCGCATGGTGTCTTCCTGCACACGCTGGGCCGCCCCTTCGATATGGCGCAGCTTCTGCCAGTTTTCCATATAGTAGTCGTTCATCGCGGTGCGCCAGCGGAAGACGTAGTGGCTGATAAAGAAGCTATTCAGCACGCCGACGGTGACATAAATAAGAGCAATGCCGAGGAATACGCCGGTTTCGCTATAGAACCGCTGCAAAGGGACTTTATTTGGGGAAGCCAACGCGGTTTGGATAAGGTCAAAGAACGGGGCATACCAGGCGTTAATCGCCACGCCCAGCTCAACCATAAACCAGGTCACAAAGACGATCAGCGACGAGCCGAGAATCGACCAACGTTGCCAGGGATGTGGGCTCACCAACGCCCACACACCGGCAAAAAGCCCGACACAGACAGCGTAAAAAACATAAAAAACAAATGCTTTTAGCGTCCAGAAGCGTGCCGCGCTAATGGGGATTTGCTGGCTGGCGCCCGCAAGGTTTTCTAACCACAGGCCGCCGCCGGCCTGCCAAAATATGATTGCGAGTAGTCCCCATAGTGCCGCCGAAAGAAAAAACAGCTTCGGCGACGGGAAGAAAGATTTAAACATTACAGCACTCCTGATACGACTTTTTGTTGTTATATCTGCTGGTTATAGCGAACGTTCTACGATAATGCTTGCTGAATGTTGTATCAAGGAGTGAGAGGGTTTACATAACTTAGCGCCAGCCGTTGAGAATGGCCGAGGTCGTTTTCACCGCCAGCGTATTGCCCGGAATCGACAAATTAGCCCAAACCTCGTTGTGGTGCTGAATAAGCGCTTCGGCGCTTACCGACGCGCGGTCAGCCGTAGTGTGGGCATCGCTGGCAACCGTAATCGCATAGCCCCGGCTGACGCCGTTTTTGACGGTGGTATCCACGCAGTAATCCGTGGCGCAGCCGCACACCACCAGCTCATTGATTTCATTTTGTTTTAACAAAGAATCCAGCGTAGTGCGGTAGAAAGCATCGCAGGCCGTTTTGGTCACATACAGCGCCCCTGCCGGGCGATGCAGTTCGGGAATAATGTCGAACGCCTGGCTGCCTGGTTGAAGCTCCGCCTCGTGATGCTGGATAAAAATCACTTTTTCCGCCGCATCAATAAGTTGATTAATTCTGGCGGCGGTTTGTTCGCGAGCCCGGCGGGGGGACGCCAGAACGCCGTTTTGCATATCGATAACCATCACAACGCGGGGTGCAGGCATGCTGACTCTCCTTAGATTTAAGAAGGAAAAAGCGTAGCATACCTGCCGGAAGATTAAATCGTGTAGAGCCCGGCATGGCCGAACGGCCGGGTTTTAAAGCGGCGATGCAGCCACAGATACTGCTCCGGCGCGCGCATGATTTCGTGCTCAATCTTGCGGTTCACGTAGGCCGCGGCGGCCTGCTCATCTTCGGCCGGATAGTCACAAAATTCAGGCTCAATAACCAGTTGATAACCGGAGCCCCCGGGCTTACGAATCAAAACCGTGGTCAGAATGGCGGGTTTTGCCAGGCGAGCAATGGTAAAGGTGCCGTTGGTTGTCGCGGCCTCCTGAACGGCAAAGAATGGTGCAAAGGAACTGCCTTTCGGGCCGTAATCCTGGTCAGGGGCAAACCACACCGCCTCACCGGATTTCAGCGCCTTCACCATCCCTTTCAGATTGCGCCTGTCGAGCATCGCTTTGTTGGAACGCGAACGCCCGCGAGTCTGCACGTACTCCATCACCTTGTTATTGTGCGGGCGGTACATTGCCATCATCGGGCGGCACAGCCCCATGACGCGCCCGCCGAGCTCCAGCGACATAAAATGCACGCCGATAACCATCACGCCCTTGCCTTTGTCGCAGGCGGCGTTGATGTGCTCGAGGCCGCGGACGTCAAACCACTTGCGCACGCGTTCATCTGACCAGAACCAGGCCATGCCGGTTTCAATCAGCCCCATACCGAGCGAGCCGAAATTTTTCTGAACGATCATCTCGACCTGCGCCTCAGTGTAATGAGGGAAGCAAAGATGCAGGTTTTGACGGGCAATGGTGACCCGGCGCTTCAGGAAACGCATGGAGAAACGACCAATGAGGTCGCCCATCTTCATCAATACCGGATACGGAAGCTGCACCCACAGCCAAAGCACACCCAGTCCAAACCAGGTCAACCAGTAGCGAGGGTGTAAAAGACATTTATAAAACAGCGGCTTATTTGACATATTAACTTCTTAATGCGAGAGGGTTATGTATCGCATAAAGAACTCAATCAGTAGCGGTACGCCTTGGGCTATAACTAAGATGCTGCGTAAGGAAAATAGTTGCAGCGACGCAATAAATAACAGGCAGGATAATACGCATTTTTTGCTAAAGCAGCGTAGTGAAATTGTCAGTTTTTCTTCTTATTTAAGATCTTTCTTTACGGTCAAAGCGCGCAGTCAGCAGGACCGACGAACAAACAGACAAAAAATGCTGCATGAAGCCCCGGCTGACAAAGTTTTGTACGCCATCTGGTGATGTAACGCACGGTTACGCTTTTCATGCCACAAACGCTGAATTGACGCTTTGCATAAGGGCGCAGAGTAGTATAAATACCTGCAATACCGCTTTATTTTTCTAACTGGATTTTTGCGTTGAAAACTCGTCTCCCTCGTCTTCTTATGCTGGCCGCAGCCCTGCTTCCAGCGCTTAGTTTTGCGCAACTATCACCGGCGCCAGAATTCGCCGCCGACGTGGTCGATCGCTACGCAAACCACATCTACTACGGCAGCGGTGCGACCGGGATGGCCATCGTAGTCATTGACGGCAACCAGCGGGTGTTTCGCAGCTTCGGCGATACCCGACCGGGCAATAACGTTCGCCCGCAGCTGGATTCGGTGATTCGCATCGCCTCCCTGACAAAGCTAATGACCAGCGAAATGCTGGTTAAAATGCTCGATCAGGGAAAAGTCCAGCTTAACGATCCGCTCAGCAAGTATGCGCCTCCCGGCGCGCGCGTGCCGACCTTTAACGGCCAGCCGATCACGCTGGTTAACCTTGCCACCCACACCAGCTCTCTGCCGCGCGAACAGCCCGGCGGCGTAGCGCACCGCACGGTGTTTACCTGGCCAACGCGAGATCAGCGCTGGAACTGGCTCTCACAGGCTACGCTGAAGGCCGCGCCGGGCACCGTCGCCGCCTATTCAAACCTGGCGTTTGACCTGCTGGCCGATGCCCTGTCTCGCGCAACCGGTAGGCCTTACGCAGATCTGTTCGATGAGCAGATTGCCCGCCCGCTGGGCATGAAAGACACCACCTTTACCCCTTCGCCAGACCAGTGCAAACGCCTGATGATCGCCGAGAAAGGGGCCAGCCCCTGCGATAACACGCTGGCGGCCGTCGGCAGCGGCGGCGTCTATTCCACGCCGGGAGATATGATGCGCTGGATGCAGCAATTCCTCTCCTCCGACTTCCATCATCGCGGGAATCAGGCCGACAGAATGCAAACCCTGATTTATCAGCGCAGCCAGCTGCATAAGGTTATTGGCATGGACGTGCCGGGCAAAGCCGATGCACTGGGCATGGGCTGGGTGTGGATGTCGCCGAAAGAGGGCCGCCCGGGCATTATTCAGAAAACCGGCGGCGGCGGTGGCTTCATCACCTACATGGCGATGGTGCCGCAAAATAACGTGGGCGTTTTCGTGGTGGTTACGCGCTCGCCGCTAACCCGCTTCGTCAACATGAGCGACGGCGTGAACGATTTGGTCACCGAGCTAAGTGGCAGTGCAGTCCCGGTGACGCCAGCATCCTGAAGCCTGAGCGCGGCGTTTAGTTTACCGCCGCGCTATTCTTACGGCGTTTCTTATCGACATACATCAGCGTATCCGCCTCGCGTAGCGCATCGTCCGGGGTGGTGATCGCGGGATTAATGGCGATAGCGCCGATGCTTGGCCCGGCATAGTCAATCACGCAGGATTTTAGCTGATACTCTCCGCTCAGCAGCGCTGACAATCTGTTACGAAAGGCGGTCGCCGCGCGCAAGGCTTCGCTGTATTCCGTCGGCCCTGCCCCGGCGACGATAAACTCATCCCCGCCAATTCGGCCCAGAATCTCATCGCCCCTCACGCCCTCTTTGAGCCGCTTGCCGATCGCGCAAAGGAAATCGTCTCCGGTTTCATGGCCGTGCATATCGTTTATCTGCTTAAATCCGTCGAGATCGGCAAACGCCACCAGCACGTAGCGGGCGTCGTCTTTGGCTCGGGAGAACAGGCGAGGAAGTTGATCGAAGACCGCACGGCGGTTAGGCAGCCCGGTGAGATCGTCGGTGTAGCTGGCGGTGGTCAGTGCGACGTTGGCCTGCTGCAGCTTCTTCATCAGCTGCTCATTTTGGATCTGCTGGGCAATCAGTTGAGAAAACAGCTGCAACACTTGTTCACTATGATCGGTGAGGATGCGCTGTTCGGAACTGGCGGCGCACAGCGTGCCGTAGAGCGAGCCATCGGCAAGCGTCACGGGCGTGCTGACGTAGGTCACAATCCCCAGCGCCTTTGCCGCTTCAGAATCACCCCAAACGCTCGCCACATCGCAGGTATAGCGACGGCCTTCGTCCAACGCGCGTTTGCACAACGTGTCTTCCCAGGGAACGGAGAGCCCCTCGGGGATATTCATCGCCTTCGTATTGCGGGAAAAAACAATATGCTGCTGGCTGCCCTCCGCGTCGATGCGGGTCAGGTAGGTGGATTCCATATTGGTCACCAGCTCCAGCATCTCCAACAGCTGTCTGACCAAACCTTCCAGGGTATATTCGGCGTCTAAGGCGGTGGAGATACGCTCAATTAGATTATCAATCATCACACTGAAATACCTTTATCGGTGGTGCAGACTTACGCCCGGAAGCGCACTTTTTACCCTATCACAACGGTAACTTCTACCCACCAAAATATGATATTTCTGTCGACAATTAAACCTTGCAAAATGTAGAGCTTTAGCGCGAATGCAGCTTACCTCGGGAATCCAAAGAGATAAGCACCACGGAAGAGATAATCAGCAGCGATCCCAGCCAGTCCGGCAGCGTAAAGCTAATCCCCAGCAGCAATACCGACAGCAGCGCGCTGCTTAACGGCTCCGCGCAGCTGAGAATACTGGCCTTTGCCCCACCAATCATTTGCGCGCCGGTCAGATAGAGGCTGAAGGTAATAGCCGTGCCCACGATGACCAGGTAGAAAAAGGCCAGCAGCGTGCCGCCGCTCGCGGTAAAACTGCCTGGCTGGCTGGCGTAAAACGGCAGCAGTGCCGCGCCGCCCAGCAGCATGCTCCAGCCGACTATCGGTAACGTGCCGTAGCGGGAGATAAGCTTCGAGGGGTACGTCGTGTAAAACGCTGCGGCAAACGCGGAGGCAATCCCCCAAAACAGCGCGCTGCCCGAGATGGTAATCGACGCAGGGTTGCCGTGAGTCACCAGCACAAAGGTCCCGATGAGCGAGGTTCCGATCGCCGCATAAACCAGCTTGCCAGAGCGCTTTTTACGCACGAAGGCAAACCAGGCCACGATAATGGTTGGCGAGAGGAACTGCAGGACCGTGGCGGTTGCGGCGTTGGACTGCTCGATGGTTAGCAGGAAGGTCAACTGCACCGTTAACGCGCCGCAAAGGGTAAAAATCAGCAGAGAAATCAGGTCTTCACGCAGCTTAAACACGGCGAAGATTTTGTCCCCGTGCATAAACGACAGCATCAGCAGAATCAGGCCGGAAAACAGCAGCCGCAGCATGGTCAGCGACGCCGAGGAAATATGGCTCTGCTCCATAATGTATTGCGCACACACCCCGGAGCTTCCCCACAGCACCGCCGCAAACAACACATACAGCATCCCTTTCCGACTAACGCTCATCACCCTGCCCTTTCAAACTTCCGCTTAATTTAGGCCAGCATGATAGCGTAAATCCAGGAGGATAAGGTGCCGGACATCACTGTCACCCACGTCCGGCACAGCAAAATTAACTGCCGTAGACGTTAATCGCGCTGGTTAAGCGCCGCGCACGTTGATTAAGATTTTCAACGACCGCGCCTGCCTGCACCACCATGTCGGCATTGTTCTGCGTCATGGTACTTATTTGCTCCACCGAATGGTTAATAAGCCCAAGCGCGCTGGTCTGCTCGCGGGTCGCATCGCCAATTTCTCTTATCAACCCAGCCATCCTGACTATCTCTTCTGCCATTTCGCTGATGTGCTTTTCCGCACTTTTCACTTCGGCAACGCCCGAGCTGACGCTGGCTGCGTTACGATCGATCAGCGTTTTAATTTCTTTCGCCGCCGAGGCGGAATGCTGTGCCAGGTTACGGACTTCAGCGGCCACCACCGCAAAACCCCGCCCGGAAACGCCCGCTCTGGCCGCCTCCACCGCCGCATTCAGCGCGAGGATATTAGTCTGGAAAGCAATTTTGTCGATAACGCTGATTATCTCGACGATATGCTCGCTGGCCTCCGCCATCGACTCCATCATCGTCAGCGTGCGTTTCATCATCTGCTCGCCCTCCAGCGCACTTTGGCTGGCCCTGTCTGCCATTTGCGACGTCTGCGCGGCAGAATCCGCCGTCTGCTCGACCGCGCCGGAGATCTCCTCAATGGCCGCCGCCGTCTGCTGCAGCTGGGCGTAGGTTTCATCGGTACGTTCGCTCATCGCCCGGCTGCTACCTGCCAGCTGCTGGCTTATCCCGCCGATGCCGCTGACCTGGCCGCCCACATCATCCACCAGCGAGCGCAGATTAAGCCCCGACTGGTTTACCAGACGCATCATCAGGCCTATCTCATCCACGCGATTAAGCTGAATCAGCCCGGTTTTTTGCCCGGAGACAATTCTCTGCATTTGCCGGACGATGGTTTTTACCGGCCTGATAATTTGCTGCTGGAGAAAGCTCCCCAGCGCGGCAAGCAGCAAAACGGTCAGCGCCGCCTGCCCGCCGCTGTTCAAATGCACCAGCGGCATCACGCCAACGGCCAGCGCTAACGTAATCAGCGCCCCGAAGAGCCGTTGAGACAATGAAAGGCACTGAAAGAGCGACAGCACGCTTTTCCAGCCGCGACGGATAACCAGCCCTTTAAAGAAGCGCAGGTGCCCGGCACGTTTCTCTCTGACGGCCTGATATAGCGCTTCGCTTGCCGCCACTTCCTCTCGCTCCGGCACCGTTCGCACCGAAATATACCCGGTCAGTTCGCCGTCATGGTAAACCGGGGTCACGTTCGCACGGACCCAGTAAAAATCACCATTTTTCCGGCGATTTTTAACCATCCCCGTCCAGCTGTCTCCCTGCTGTAAAGTGGCCCACATATCGGCAAACGCCTCGGGCGGCATATCGGGGTGGCGAATAAGATTGTGCGCCTCGCCCATTAACTCTTGTTCGGTAAAACCACAGGCTTTAATAAAAGCAGAATTGGCATAAGTAATATGGCTGTGAATATCGGTGGTCGACATCAAAGCCTCTCCGTCCCTGAGAAGATGCTCCTGCTGCGTAACAGGGTTGTTAACTCTCATATAAATCCCAAGCTGTAAAAGAGAAGAGTGCCAGCGAGCGTGGCAAAAGGTATGCGATGTTGTTATTTATTGGCGCGATGCGCTGCAGTGTGCGGCGATATATTCTGCCGAACGAGGTAAATAAGAAAGGACTATTTGATAAGCGGCGAAAATGAAAATTAATTTGTCATTAACTTAG
Source organism: Cedecea selenatireducens (assembly GCF_042138895.1). Classification (NCBI taxonomy): domain Bacteria; kingdom Pseudomonadati; phylum Pseudomonadota; class Gammaproteobacteria; order Enterobacterales; family Enterobacteriaceae; genus Cedecea; species Cedecea selenatireducens. The sequence continues at coordinate 58,055 of NZ_JBHIKW010000012.1, forward strand.
GCGTTAATTGTAAAAGCGCTGTAGTTTATTTTGTTATGGCAGAAAGATTCTATTTCCCAAAGGTAAATTAAGCGCTCTTTTTAAATTTAAGATAAATAACGCCAACCCTATTAAAAACAGTTGGCGTTATTGTTGGACTTTAGCTGGCTTTACGGCGCAGCAGCTTAAAGGCGACAAACAGGAACACTATCCAGGCCGGCAGCAGCATCGCAGACAGACGCATACCGTCGATGGTACACATCAGCCCCAGCACCATCATCATAAAGGCAATACACAGATAGTTACCGAACGGGTACAGCAGCGCCCTGAAGCTGGTTTCATGCCCCTGGCTGCGCATTGCCCGACGGAACTTAATGTGCGCCAGCGAGATCATGATCCAGTTCAGCAGCAGGGTCGCCACCACCAGCGCCATCAGCAGACCAAAGGCCTCATGCGGCAGCAGGTAGTTTAAAACGACAACCAGCGAAGTGATTGCGCCGGACAGCAGCAGCGAATTCACCGGCACGCCGCCACGGCTGACTTTCGCCAGGAATTTTGGCGCATTACGCTGCACGGACAGCCCGAACAGCATGCGGCTGTTGGAATACACGCCGCTGTTATAAACGGACAGCGAAGCCACCAGAATCACGAAGTTGAGCGCCGAGGCAACCACATTACTGTTCAGCTCGTGGAAAATCATCACGAACGGGCTGCTGCTGGACTTAATTTCCAGCCACGGATAGAGCGAAAGCAGCACCACCAGCGAGCCGATATAAAACAGCAGAATACGGTAAACCACCTGGTTAACCGCCTTCGGGATGGTGGTTTGCGGCGAGCGCGCTTCCGCCGCCGTAATGCCGATAAGCTCCAGGCCACCGAACGAGAACATGATCACCGCCAGCGACAGAATCAGCCCGTGCCAGCCCGTGGCGAGGAAGCCGCCGTGCTGCCAGAGGTTGCTGACGCTCGCCCGTTCTCCGCCGTGGCCGGAGGCCAGCAGCCAGATACCGAAGCCAATCATGCCGACAATCGCCAGCACCTTAATGAGCGCAAACCAGAACTCCATCTCGCCATACAGGCGCACGTTCACCAGGTTCGCGGCGTTAATCACCACGAAGAACAGGGCCACCCACGTCCAGGTCGGCACGTCCGGGAACCAGTACTGCATATAAATGCCGCCGGCGGTCAGCTCCGCCATGCCGACCAGCACGAACATCACCCAGTAGTTCCAGCCGGACAGGAACCCGGCGAAAGGCCCCCAGTACTTATAGGCAAAATGGGAAAACGAACCAGAAACCGGCTCTTCAACCACCATTTCACCAAGCTGACGCATGATCAGAAACGCGATGATCCCCGCCACGCCGTAGCCCAGCAGTACGGCAGGCCCCGCCATTTGGATCGCCGGGCCAATGCCGAGAAAAAGTCCGGTGCCAATCGCGCCGCCCAGCGCAATCAGCTGAATATGGCGGTTCTGCAACCCGCGCTGTAATTGATGGCCATCCTCCGGCCCCGCATTCTGGCCCTGTGGCTCAGATGCGACTGACGTGTTTTTCACGCCCTGCTCCTTTGTGATTTGTCAAAGGGGCACCTTTTAACATTTGGCGTCGGGAGTGGCAAGGAATGGTTACACTTCGAAAATACCCCTCCAGGAATGTTATGCAGGCTCCTGGGCGAAAATCAGCTTCAGCACAAATCATTCTCTTCCCCCGCGCAAAGGAACAAATCGCTATAAGGCATAGCGTTTCGTTGTTAGACAGTGACAATTCCGGCTTTTATCTTTCGTCATGATTTGTAAATTTTACAGCAAAAAATCTTGAGGGAATGCTATTGGCCAGGTTACTTGACGCATTACAAACAAAACCCACGCGCTTTCGCCTGGCATTACAGGCAGCCCTGATTAGCAGCGTGGTGGTTTTCTCCGGCGCAGCAGCAGCCGATGACATTTTAAAAGAAGGCATCACGCCCGCCACCGACGCAAGCCAGATCCCTGCCACCGCTAAGCTTCGCAAAGACACGGTTGTGGCCGGGATCTCTGAACCACAGGGCATCTTTAACCCTTACTTCTTCGTTAACGGCTGGGATGAAAACGTCACCAACGTCATTTTCTCGCGCCTGATTGACTGGGACAGCCACGGCAACCTGGTGCCAGGCCTCGCCGAAAGCTGGAAAGTCAGCCCGGACGGCAAGGTCTACACCATCAAGCTGCGCCCTGACCTGACCTTTAGCGACGGTTCTCCGCTGACCGCCGAAGACGTCGCGTTCACCCTCACCGTGCTGTATGACCCGAAATATGACGGCGATACCGACATTACGCTGGCCAACATTGCCGGCGGCGCAGATTACAAAGCCGGGAAAGCCGACCGCGTCAGCGGCCTGAAGGTTATTGATCCGCTTACGCTGCAGGTCACCACCACCCAACCGGGCGCAACAACGCTGGGCAAGATTGGCGGCCCGGTACTGTCGAAAGCTTACTACGGCAAAGGCTACCAGCCCGGCAACCTGGATTACCTGCGTACCCTGCACGGTAAACCGCTGGGCAACGGTCCTTATGTTTACGATAAGTACATTCCGGGGCAGGAAATTCGCTTCCACGCCAACACCCATTTCTACCGCGGCACGCCGCCAACGCCGCGCTTTATCTACCGCGTGACTAACCCGTCCACCAACTTCCAGCTGTTCCAGACCGGCGAGACGGATTACGACGCCTTTACCTCACGCCCGGACGATATTGAACAGCTGAAACTGCTGGGCTTCGCCAATATCAACCTTTACGGCTCCAGCGACTACAGCAAGGTTGAATTCAACGTTCGTCGCCCGGCGCTGCAGGACGTAAAAGTCCGCCAGGCGCTGATCTACGGCCTGGATCGCCAGAAGCTGATCGACGTGGTTTACCAGGGCTACGGCACGGTCGCCAACGAACCGATCTCGCCGATCTCCTGGGCCTATAATCCGGAAGGCGTAAATCCGTATAAATTCGATCCTACGCAAGCGAAAAAGCTGCTGGATGAAGCCGGCTGGAAACCAGGCCCGGACGGCATCCGCGTGAAGGACGGCAAACGTCTGGAACTGACGCTGCTGGCGAGCAAAAAAGTGCTGAACGACGCGCTGATCCCGATCGCTAAAGAGAACTGGCAGCAAATCGGCGTGCTGCTGAAGCCGCAGGTCGTCGACTTCAACGCCCTGATGGCACAGCGTAAAGCGGGTAACTACGATCTGGCCTCCTTCAGCACCAGCACGCTGAACGATCCGCACGACGGCGTCTGGGACTTCTACAGCAATGAAGCGAAGGCCTCCGGCTACAGCAATGCGCAGGTCGATAAGCTGATAAACGAAGGCAACGCCACGCTGGATGAAGAGAAGCGTAAAGCTATCTACCACGAGCTGTATAAGGTGCTGGCTGCGGATCCACCGGCGATTCTGCTCGGCAACCGCAAAATACTGTCCGCCAGCAGCGCCCGCGTCACCGGCTTTAAGCCGGACATCTACAACGGCCTGACCGGCAGCCTGCCGGATGTGAAAATCGTTAAGTAATGCAGTAAACCTCGCCGCCGCCCTTTTACCGGGGCGGCGGCAGTGAGAACGTAATGAAAAATTTTATTCTGCGCCGCCTGCTGCAAACCCTGCCGATGCTGCTGCTCGCCTCGTTTATTATCTTTATGCTGTTCGCGAAAACGCCCGGCGACTTTATCGACGGGAATATTACGCTGACCGCCGCCCGCGTCGCCGAGCTAAAGGCTATTTACGGCCTCGACCAGCCGCTGTTCACCCGCTATATCCACTGGCTTGGTCAGCTCATGACCGGCGACTTAGGCTTCTCTTTGCAATACCAGATTCCGGTCAGCCAGCTGCTAAACCAGTACATCTGGAACTCTTTCCTGCTGGCCTCCATCGCGCTGGTGTTTTACTGGGGCATTGGCCTGGCGGTGGGCATTGTCTCGGCCATGAAGCCCAACTCGCTGTTTGACCACCTGGTGAGCGTGCTGGTGTTCGCCGCCATGTCTTTCCCGACCTTTTTCCTCTGCCTGTTGCTTATCAAATGGTTCGCGGTGGATCTGCACTGGCTGCCGGTCGGCGGCATGACCAATACCGGCAGCGACGCAACCGGCTGGGCCTACGTGGTGCAGGTTGCCGCCCACCTTGTGCTGCCCGTCCTCGCCCTGGTGATGCTGCAGGCAGGCAGCCTGACGCGCTATTTCCGCGCCAGCATGCTGGACGTAGTAAAGATGGACTTTATCCGCACCGCCCGCGCCAAAGGGCTGCGCGAGCGCACCGTTATCCTCAAACACGCCCTGCGCAACGCGCTGCTGCCGATCATCACCCTGCTGGGCTTTGAGCTGCCGGGGCTGTTTTCAGGCGCGATCATTACCGAAAAAGTCTTTAACTGGCCGGGCGCGGGCCACATTCATATTGATTCACTCGCCGCCCGTGATTACCCGGTGCTGATGGGCTTCACGCTGTTTCTGGCGGTGCTGACGATCCTCGGCAACCTGATTGCCGATGTGCTTTACGCGTGGGCCGACCCGCGCATTCGTGTGAGGTCGTGATGTTAAGCTCTCTGTTTTCTACCAATCGCCGCCTGCGCAAGGCGGAAATCCCGGCGCTGGCGCAGGTCACGCCTTCGCCGTGGCGTCAGGCCTGGCAGGCGCTGAGGCGCAACCATCTGGCGATGTTGTGCCTGATTTTGCTGATGGTGATGGCGGTATGGTGCGCGTTTGGGCCGCTCTGGTCGCCGTGGAAAGACGACGCCACCGACGCGCTGATGATCAACAAACCTCCGGGCGAAGTGCACTGGCTGGGCACCGACTTCCTCGGGCGTGACGTCTACACCCGCCTGCTGCTTGCCGGGCGCATCTCGTTAATCATCGGCCTGTTGACCATGCTGCTATCGGTCACCCTCGGCTACCTGCTCGGCGCGGTTTCCGGCTACCTGGGCGGCTGGACCGACAAACTGATTATGCGCCTGGCAGATCTGGTGATGACCATTCCCAGCCTGCCGCTGCTGATCGTCGCGGGCGCGATGCTGTCGGAGCTCGACTTCTCGCCGGACTCGCGTATTTACATGGTGGTAATCATGCTGAGCCTGCTGGAGTGGCCGAAGCTGGCGCGACTGGTGCGCGGGCAAATCCTTTCTCTGCGCGAACGCGACTTTATGCTGGCAACTCGCGTGCTGGGCCTATCCGCCCGCCGTCGCCTGTTCGGCCACCTGCTGCCGAACACCATTCCAATTCTGGTGGTCATGGCCACCATGGCGGTGGCAAACGCCATTCTGATGGAGTCGGCGCTGAGCTACCTGGGCCTCGGCGTCGTGCCGCCCACCCCTTCCTGGGGCAATATGATGGACAGCGCCAACAGCCTGATCGACTTCCAGCGCCGCCCGTGGTTATGGATGCCGCCGGGAATAGCCATTTTTATCACCGTGATCGCGATTAACGTGCTGGGCGACGGCCTGCGCGACGCGCTGGACCCGAAAATGAAGCGAGGCGTGAAATGAGCGAAGCGCTGATTGAGTTTAACAACCTCTCCCTCTCCTTCGCCGGAGAGCAGGGCCGCGTGCGCGCCGTGCAGGACGTGTCGTTTACCGTTCATGCCGGGCAAACCGTTGGCGTCGTCGGGGAGTCCGGCTGTGGCAAAAGCGTGACCGCCATGTCGCTGATGGGTTTACTCCCTCCACAGGCCGCGCGGATTGACGGCGGCGAGATCCTCTTTCAGGGCAAGAACCTGCTCGGCCTTAAGCCTGCGCAAATGGCAGATTTACGCGGCAACGAGCTGGCTATGATTTTCCAGGAGCCGATGACCGCCCTGAATCCGGTGCTGACCATCGGCGATCAGCTTTGTGAGCCGCCGATCCGTCATCGCGGAGAAACGCCGAAAGCCGCCTGGAACCTGGCGACACAAATGCTGACCGACGTCGGGCTGGCGCGAGCGGAGAGCCTGATGGCCAGCTATCCGCATCAGCTCTCCGGCGGCATGCTGCAACGGGTAATGATCGCCATGGCGCTGAGCTGCCGGCCAAAACTGCTGATCGCCGATGAGCCCACCACGGCGCTGGACGTGACCGTTCAGGCTCAGATCCTCCGCCTGCTGCGGGATCAGGCGCGCCAGCACCACATGGCGCTGATGCTGATCACCCACGATCTCGGCGTTATCGCCCAAATGGCGGAGCACGTCGTGGTGATGTATGCCGGGCGCATCGTCGAACAAGGGCCAACGGCTGACGTACTCCGCCATCCGCTGCACCCGTATACCAAAGGGCTGATCGCTTCCCGGCCGGTGCCCGGCGAGCGCCGCCGCAGGCTCTATTCGATCCCCGGTCAGGTCCCCGATTTGGCTGCCCTGCCGCCTTACTGCGCCTTTACCGATCGCTGCGAGCACGCCACCGATCGCTGCCGCCAGGGCATTCCGGCGCTGCTCGGCCAGCGGCGACAGGCCGCCTGTTTCTACAGCGAGTTAGCGGAGTCCGCATCGTGAACAATCAGTACGTTATTGAAGTCGAAGGACTCAAAAAACACTTCCCGCTACGTGACGGGCTGTTCGGCCAGCAAACCGGCGAGCTTCGCGCGGTCGACGGCGTCAGCTTTAACATTCGTCAGGGCACGATTTTCGGCCTGGTAGGCGAGTCCGGCAGCGGGAAAACCACCGTTGGGCGCACCCTGCTCGGCCTGTATGACAAAACCGCCGGCAGCGTGAAATATCGCGGCAAAGAGCTAAGCGAGCTGAGCGCCAAAGAGTCGCGGGCGCTGCGGCCTAAAATTCAGCTCGTCTTTCAGGATCCCTACAGCTCGCTAAACCCACGCATCCGCGTAGGAGACGCCATCGGCGAGGCGATGCTGGAGCACAAGCTTTGCACCCGCGCCGAACTGCGGGATAACGTGTTGGAAGTAATGAATATTTGCGGCCTTTCGCCTCAGCATTACAACCGCTTCCCGCACGAGTTCTCCGGCGGCCAGCGCCAGCGCATTGGCATCGCCCGTGCGCTGATCCTTAACCCCGATTTTATTATCGCGGATGAACCGATTTCGGCGCTCGACGTTTCCATTCAGGCGCAGATCATCAATCTGTTTTCCGATCTGCGCGACGAACGCGGCGTGACGTTCCTGTTTATCTCGCACGATCTCGGCGTGGTGGAACACCTGTGCGACGACGTGGCGGTGATGTACCTCGGCCAGCTGGTGGAAACCGCCAGCCGCGACGTGCTATTCAGCCAGCCGCTGCACCCGTATACCCAGGCACTGCTGGCCGCGGTCCCGACGCTGGATCCAAACAGCGAGCCGGTGGCCGCTATTCAGGGCGAAATCCCCGATCCTTCTCACCCGCCTTCCGGCTGCCGCTTCTCCTCGCGCTGCCCGCTGGTGACCGACCGCTGCCGCCAGGAAGTCCCCGTGCTGCGTGAAGTGGGCCACGCTCACCGCGTCGCGTGCCATTTGGTTTAGATCCACGATTCAGGCAGACAGCGGCCTGACCACGCTGTCTGCCACCACTTTCCCGGACTCCAGCTTAATTAGCCTGTCCGCCAGCGGGAAATAGCGGTCGTCGTGGGTAATGGCGAGCACCGTTTTGCCCTCCGCTTTTAACATTGGCAGCAGCACCTTGTAGAACACCTCTTTAAAGCCGGGATCCTGGTCCGCCGCCCACTCGTCAAACAGATAGAAAGGCCGGTTTTCCAGCCAGGCCTGCAGCAGCGCGAGGCGTTTACGCTGCCCCTGGGAAAGCGCGGTTGTCGAAAAACGCCCGTCGCGGAAGGCCACTTTGTGGTCGAGCTTCAGCAGATGCAGCAGCTTATTCACCTGGTCCACCGTGCGCTCATGCACGTTGTCCACGTCATCAAACAGGAAGAAGTCATTGAACACCACGGCGAAGTGCTGGCGGTAGATTTCACGCTGCTCCGCCGTAACCTGCATACCGTTAAGCCTGATTTCACCGCCGTCCGGCGGGTAAAGGCCAACCAGCAAATTCGCCAGCGTGGTTTTCCCGCTGCCGTTGCCGCCCACCAGAAAGACCAGCTCGCCCCGGGTGAAGCAAAGATTGAGCGGCCCGAGGGTAAAACGTTCACCCTCCTCGCCCTGATATTCGTAGCGAATGTCCGTCAGCTCGAGGCTGTCAAAATGGGGCGGCCTTTTCAGCGGCAGCAGCTTTTCCTGCGGCAGATCGGCTTTAAGCTGGGCGATTCGCTGGAGCGCGATGCGGGCGCTGGTCAGCGTTGGCAAGGCCGAGAGCACGCCCTCTACCGGCACAATCATGTACAGAAAAATCATCGTATAACCGGTCATCACCGCCGGGCTAAGCGCCAGGGACTCCCGCAGCCAATAAAGCACCACGCCGATAAACGCGAAGAACAGCACGCTGCCCCAGCTTTTTGCCAGGCCATAAAACACGTAGCCCCGCGTGCGTTCGAGGCGAACCGCTTCGATATTTTCGCTCAGCGGCCCGTCGACGAAATGCCGCCTGCGCGGTGGGTTAAGGCGAAACTCACGTCCGCCGTCGAACAGTTTCTTGCACTGGGCAATCAGCGTATCTTCCCGCTGCCGTGAGCTACGCAGCAGCCCCAGCGCTTTGCCGTGGGCGGCGCGGTAGCCCATTGCGCCCAGGCCAAGCACCAGCAGCGCCAGCAGCAAAACCTGCCACGACAGCGTGCCGAGGTAGATCAGGCAGCCGACAATCGCCGCCCCATAGATAAGCAGCCCCGGCAGGCTGACGAAAAAGACCACCAGCGTGTCGAGATCCTGCGTCAGAATAGACACCGCCTTTGCCATGCCGGTTTTCTCCAGCTGTGCCCAGGCGGTTTGGCTGACGTGATTCACCACGTCTTTACGCAAGGTCGCCTTCACCTTTTGCCCGAGCCACATAAACAGCGTTTCAGCCAGCACGCGAGTGGTGAGCATCAGCGCGGCAAGAAGCACAAACTTCAGCGCCACATCGGCCAGCCCATCGGGCGGCAGCGTCAGGCTATGGTTGATCACCGCCAGCAGCGAGGCGTTGCTGAGCCCGCTGACCACGCTGGCAAAGGCAGCCAGTGCCAGCCAGCCGCCCACCAGGCGGAACAGCATCATTAACAGAGACATTGTTGCTTCCTTTTCGACATTACTCTCCCGGCGCTATTGTTGATGTGTATGCGCCCGGCTACGGATCAGCGGCCATACCAGCAGCGGTACGCCGACCAGCGACGCCACCAGCCCCACGGGCAGCTGACGCGGATAAAGAAAATTGCGCCCCATCCAGTCCGCCAGCACCATAATCAGCGCCGACAGCAGCGCGGCGGTGAACAGCTGCGCCATCGGGCGTTTTGCCCCCATCTTGCGCGCCAGGTGCGGCCCCAGCAGCCCGACAAACGACACCGGGCCGACGATCAGCGTGGCAAGCCCGGTCATCAAGGCGGCCAGCGCCAGCACGCTAATCCTCGCTTTCGCCACGTTCACGCCTAGCGAGCCGCTCACCTGCCCGAGGGGCAACAGCAGCAGCCAGCGTTTGCAGAGTGGAGAAAGCGCAAGCAGCACCAGCATGGCGAAGAACACGCCGATGGCGATGCCGTTGTTGACGTAGTAAGTGCTGCCGGTCATCAGCTGCAACAGCATTGAGCTGGCCTGCCGGTTATTGAGCATCACGATGCTGGCGATGGCCTGGAACAGCGCGTTCAGCGCCAGGCCGTTCAGCAGCACCCGCTGCGGGTTAAAGGCGCTCTGGCGGCTGCTCCACAGCGTCACCAGCAGGCTTATTAATGCCCCGGCAGCGCTGCTGAGGATCATCAGTCCCGTGCCTCCGCCAGGAAACAGCAGCAGAAACGCCGTCACGCCCATGGCCGCCCCGCCGCCGATGCCGAGGATCTCCGGGCTTGCCAGCGGGTTGCCGCTGATGCGCTGCATCAGCACGCCCGCCGAGGCTAACAAGGCTCCGGAGCTTAATGCCGCCAGCAGCCGCGGGAGCCGCATCGGCAACAGAGCGTGCTGTTCCGCAAGCGTCGTCCAGTGCCAGCCGTGCAGCCCCTGCCCGACAAACAGCGACAGCACGATAGCCACCAGCAGCAGCGCAAAGGCCATGCCCGCCGGGAAGCGCCCGCCACCCGCCTCGCCTTCCCAGGCCGAAGGCGTGGTGTCCAGCACCTGATGCCGGGCTTTAGAGGCCAGCAGGATCAGCAGCGGCCCGCCGGTTAAGGCGGTTAGCATGCCGACGGGCAGCAGTTGCCCGTCCAGCAGCGTAATGCGACTCACGCAAAGGTCGGTGAACCACAGCAAACCGGCGCCGATAAGCAGCGAATGGCAGAGCATTTGCCGCGTGGTTCGCGCCCCACCTGACCGGGCCAGGTGCGGTGCGGCGAGCCCGATAAAACCAATCACCCCGACGCTATTAATGATGAAAGCGCTCATCACTAAAGCCAGCGCCATCGCCGCCGAACGGATCAGCAGCGGAGAAGCACCTAAGCTGCTCACCATCGCCTCCGGCAGCCTGAGCAGCGCCAGCGGGCGAAGCAACAACAGCAATGCCAGCAAACACAGCCCCAGCCAGGGCAGGATCGTCGTCACGCCGCCCCAGTCCTGCTGCGCCAGCGAGCCGCCGCCCCACATCAGCACCGACAGCAGAAAACGATCGTTGATTACCGCCATGATCATCGTCAGCGAGCCACACCACAGGTTGACCAGCATCCCCGCCTGAATCATCACCAGCGGCGACAGGCGCTGCCGCCACGCAAGCAGCAGAACCAGCAGCAAAGCGGCAAGTTCCCCGGTAATCACCACGCCGGTGCGCGCCGTTAGCAGCGTGGCCGGGAACCACATCGAAGCCACGCCTAAAGCCAGCGTCGCACCGGAGGTCATGCCGAGGGTAATCGGCTCCGCCAGCGGATTGCGCAGCGCCCGCTGCATCAGCCAGCCGCAAATCGCCAGCCCCGCGCCGCCGAGCCACGCCATCACCTGCTGCGGGAACCACATGGAATGCAGGATCACCGCCTGCGCATCCGGCATCTGCGAGCTGAACAGCACGCTCAGGCCGTGAACAAGCCCGCCGTGCTGCGCCACGCTTTGCAGCGCCACGATCAGGCTTGCCGCCCAGAGTGCGGCTATCAGCAGCCAGGAAGCCGTCGTTTTTCCCGTCTCAGCCACGTTGCCACCCCGTCACAATTTGCCCCAGCGCTTCGGCTATACGTGTCGCCGTCACCAGCGCGCCGCCGGAATTGAATTTTTGCGCAGGGAAAGCCAGCTGAGGCTGAGAAGTCAGCGGCAGGCGCTGCCACAGCAATGAACTTTGCCAGCGCTGAATCAGCGGCAGCTGGCCATCTTCCGGCAACAGGATCAGCCCGGCATCTTCCGTGCCGATGCGCGCCAGCTCGACCATCGCTTCACCCTGGGAATTAACGCCGCCTTGCCAGGCATTACGGAACCCGCAGCGGGTTAAGACATCTCCCGCAAGGCTGCCTGCGCCGTACAGCCGCATATGCAGGGCGTCTATCAGCGTGGCGATCAGTAGCGGGCGTCGATAAGCCTGAGCAGCTTCTCTGGCACGAAGCGCAGCCTGCTCAAAAGCAGCAGTAACCTCACGAGCCTGAGGTTCACGCTGCAGCACGATAGCCAGCTTATTGAGGGCAATTTTCCATTCGGCGAGGCTGCCGGTTGGCAGGGTAAGCGTCGGCGCGATGCGCTCCAGCTGGGGCTTGAGCAGCGCATGGCCTGGGGTGATCACCATAAGATCGGGCTTCAGCGCGTACAGCGTCTCGAGGTTCGGCTGAAACAGCAGGCCAATATCCACCACGCTGGCGGGCAGTTCCGGGGTGCCAATCAGCTTACGGTACCAGTCGGGAGCAGAAACCGACTGCGGCGTGACGCCGAGCGCCAGAATCAGCTCGGTCAGCCCCCAGTCGAGCACGGCCAGGCGCTGCGGAGGACCTGAAACGGCACCAGCCGCCCCGATAAACGGGGCAGCCAGCGCAAAGGTTAGTAAACGTCTGCGGGAGAGCATTCGCTTACCACTGGTAGCTTAACGTGGCCACGTACTGACGCTTAACCGCGTACTCACAGCCGTTGTTCTGGCAGGCGGCGAGGTAAGTTTTGTTCGTCAGGTTGGCGGCGTTAAGCGCGACCTGCCACTGGCGGTACTGCCAGCCAATGCGGGCGTCATACACCGTAGCGCCCGGCACCTGCAGCGAGTTGTCGGTCGTGGCATAGCTTGGGCCGACGTAACGCACGCCACCGCCGAGGGAGAAGCCGTCCAGCGGGCCGCTGAACGCGTACTGGCTCCAGAGTTTAGCCAGGTTGCGTGAAATCCCCGTTGGGTGTTTGCCCTGGCTGCCGTCGTTCGCTTGCAGCACTTCCGGATCGGTCAGCGAGTAAGAAGCGAGGATCTGCCAGGCTGGCGTAACGTTAATTTTGCCTTCCAGCTCGATCCCACGGGAGCGGATCTCGCCGGTCTGCACGCTGTAGTTCACGTGATCGGGATCCGGCGTGGCGACGTTAGTCTGGCGCAGATCGAACAGCGCAAGCGTAAACAGCGCGTCCATCCCAACCGGATCGTATTTCAGCCCGACTTCGGTCTGCTTGCCTTTGGTTGGCTTAAACGCGTTGCCGTTAAAGTCGGTACCGGCGCCTGGTACGAACGAGGTCGAGTAGCTGATGTATGGCGCAATGCCGTTATCAAAGTGGTACAGCAGCCCCGCGCGGCCGGTTGTCGCGTAGTCGTTGCGAGTCTGGTGAGTGTCGTTCAGCAGGTTAGTGGCTTTGGTTTGCGCGCTGTCGTAGCGCCCCGCCAGGCTCATCACCCAGTTGTCCAGCGCCAGCTGATCCTGCAGGTAAAGCCCCGTTTGATCCATCGTCGAATGGCTGCTGCTGGTGAACTCAGGCACTTCAACCGGCGTGCTGTAGTCCGGGTGGAGGTAATTCAGCGGCGAAGCGTCGCCGTAGCCCGCCCGGCTGCGCACCGAAGAGTGCATCACGTCCACGCCAAGCAGCGCGGTGTGCGACACCGGGCCGGTATCGAAACGGAATTCAGCCTGGTTATCCGCCGCAAAGTTACTCATCGTCTCGGTGAGGTTCATGGAGTAACGGTCCACCAGCGGCTGGGTCGCGTAGGTGCCGAACGGGTACACCATGCGGTAATCCGCGCTGCTGCTGCTGTAGCGGACGTTCTGGCGCAGGGTGACGCTGTCGTTCAGCTCGGTGCGGAACTGGTAGCCGATGCTGCCCTGCCTGCGGGTGTAGGAGTCAAATCCAGGCTGGCCGCCGTAGAAATCTGTGCCGATGTGACCGTTCGGGTTGTTCACCAGCGTGCCCTTCATCGGCAGCATATTGTAGAAGCCGGTATCGGGGTCCTGGCGCAGCTGCGCCAGCAGCGTCAGGCTGGTGCGGTCGTTCGGCTGCCAGGTGACGGACGGCGCAATATCGTAGTGCTGGTAGCGGGTGTGATCGACCTGGGTTTTGGTATCGAAGAAGGTGCCCGCCACGCGGCCGAGCCACTCTTTGCTGTCGGTCAGCGGGCCGGTGACGTCAAAGCCGGTACCGAACTGGCTGTTATTCCCGGCGCTGACGTAAACCTGGCCGCCCGGCTGGGCCTGCGGCGTTTTGCTGACGAGGTTCACCACGCCGCCAGGGTTCGCCTGGCCGTAAAGCACCGAAGCGGGTCCTTTGACCACTTCAATGCGGGAGAGCAGGAACGGGTCCCACGCCGGGCGGCTCCACCAGGCTTCACGCGGCAGGCGCAGGCCGTCCAGATATTCGTCGGCCTCAAAGCCGCGCACCATGATGGTATCAAAGCGGGTATCCGGCCCTGCGCTTTCGGAAGAAACGCCCGCCACATAGCGCAGCGTCTCCGGAATGTTCTTTGCCGCCATGGCCGCGATTTGCGCCTGGGTCACCACCGAAATACTCTGCGGCGTGCGGCTAATCAGCGAGCTGGATTTGGTGCCCGCCACCGCCTCATGCGCCACAATGCTGGTTTCATCTTCCTGGCCGGAAGAAGAAGGTGCCGTGGCCGTAACGACCATCGTGCCGTCCTGCGTAGCAGGCTTGTCCGCTGCCTGGGCAAAGCCCGCGCACGCCGCAAAGACTGCACAACTTAACGCCTTTAAAGGCATGTTCCCGTTTACCCATCCGCCCTGTTTCATATCGACCGTATCATGTTATAAGAAGAGGATCGAAATGATAATTATTCACCTTTAAAAGAGAAGAGCACCCGTGGCAGAATAGCGCGATCGGATGGAGGGATATCGCAAAGCGGACAGAGATTGTCTTAACGCGCTACTGCGTCATGAAATGGCGAGAATCGGACGAACGGCAGGCAACAGATGATAAAGCAAGGCACACAGCAGAGTCCGCAGGAAGCGTTGCTGGAAGTACGAGAACTCCATTATAGCGCAGGAAGCCAGGAACCGTTTCACGCCCACGAACAGGGCCAGCTGATTTACCCGGTCAGCGGCGTGGCGAAGATCCGCAGCGAGCAAAACGTCTGGGTCGTCGCCCCCGGCCACGCGCTCTGGCTGCCGGGGCGCCTGCCGCACGGCTTAGAGGCCATCGGCAAAGTGGTGACCCACAACCTGTACATGACGCCTGCAGCCTCGGCCGCGTTCAGCCGCCGCAGCCGCAGCCTGGCCGTCACGCCGCTGTTTCAGTCCCTCACCGTGGCGGGGCTGGAAAAGCCAGCCGACCCTCAGCGCCTCTGGCTGCTGCATGACCTGCTGCACAACGAACTGTTGCGCCTGCAGGACATCGCCCTGTGCCACATCACCCTGCCCCACGACCGGCGCATTCGCCAGCTTTGCGACGCGCTGTGCAGCGACCTTTCCCAGCGCGAAACCCTCGCCTGGTGGGGCAAGCGGGTTGGTGCGAGCGAAAGAACCCTGTCGCGGCTGTTCCGGGAAGAGACGCAGCTCAGTTTTACCGAATGGCGGCAGCAGATGCACCTGGTGGAAGCCGTCTGCCATCTTGCACGCGGCACCACCATCAGCACGCTCTCCAGCACGCTCGGCTACGCCAGCAGCAGCGCGTTTATCGCTATGTTCCGGAAAAAGCTGGGCGTTTCTCCGCAGAGGTATATTGGCCGCTATCTCTGACACGGCTTTTACAATCCGGTTCCTTCGGCGATAATCAGCGTTTGCGCCCCGGACCGGAACAACCATGAGCGACACGAAGCCCCCGCAAACAACGGCCAAACGCCCGATGAAACTCAGCACCTCGGTGACGCTGATGCTGTGCGCCGTCATCGGCTCGGTGCTGCTTGTGGTCTATGCGCTGTATTTTATTCAGATAAGCAACGCCACCCGCAGCGGCCTGAAAGACACCGCGCTGGCGGTGGCGAGAACCCTGGCCGACGACCCGACCATCAAATACGGCCTGACGCAGCCGCACGGCAAAGACATTATTCCGCCGGTCGCCACCCGCGTGCAGGAACGTAACGATCTGCTGTTCGTGGTGGTGACCGACATGAACGGCATCCGCTTTTCACACCCTCAGCCCGGCAATATTGGCTCCCATTTTATCGGTGATGACATTTTCCCGGCCCTGGAAGGCAAAGAGAACGTCTCGATAAACCACGGCGTGCTGGCAGAGGCTTTACGCGTATTTACCCCGGTTTATGACGAGCAGCATAAGCAGATTGGCGTGGTAGCCATCGGTATTTCGCTCAGCAAAGTGGACGAGCAGATCAGCAAAAGCCGCTGGAGCGTGCTCTGGACGGTGTTGTTCAGCGCCCTGTTCGGCTCGCTCGGCACCTGGGTGCTGGTGCGCGTGCTGAAGCGCATTCTGTTCGGCTTCGAACCGTATGAAATTTCCGCGCTGTTCGAGCAGCGCCAGGCGATGCTTCAGTCCGTTAAAGAGGGCATTATCGCCGTTGACCGCGAGGGCCGGGTAACGCTCATCAACCACGCGGCGCGCAAGCTGCTGCTCTCCCCGGACGATTTCCGCCTCGGCAAAACCGTGCCGCCGGGGCCGCTGGTGGCGACGCTGTGCGAAGTGCTCCACACCGGCACGTCAATTCAGGACAGGCAAATCATCAGCTACGGCCGGCTGGTATTGTGTAATGCCGTGCCAATTCGTATAAATAACCAGGTGATCGGCGCCATCAGCACCTTCCGCGACAAAACGGAAATCAATTTGTTGACCCAGCGTGTAGACGGCATGGTGAATTATGTCGACGCGCTGCGCGAGCGCTCACACGAGTTTATGAACAAGCTGCACGTGATCCTCGGCCTGCTGCAGCTTAAGCATTACGACAAGCTTGAAGAGTACATTCTGCAAACCGCGAGCAATTACCAGACGGAAATTGGCACGCTGCAGAGCAAAATTAAGTCGCCGGTGATTGCCGGGTTCCTGATTGGCAAGATTAACCGCGCGCGTGAAGCGGGCCATCACCTGGCGCTTGCCGAGGAATGCCAGTTGCCGGACAACCCGAACGAGCTGCAGGTGATGGCGCTGATTACCGCGCTGGGCAACCTGATCGAAAACGCGCTGGACGCAATGAGCGGCCAGCCTGACGGCGAAGTCGGCGTCCTGCTGCATTACCAGAACGGCGTGCTGAGCGTCGAAGTGAGCGACGACGGGCCGGGCATCGAGCCGGACCATATTCAGTCTATTTTTGACAAAGGCTACTCCACCAAAGGCGAGCAGCGTGGCGTAGGCCTGTTCCTCGCCCGGCAGCAGATTGAGCGGCTTGGCGGCAGTATTCAGGTGGAGTCAGAACCCGGCGTCTTCACCCAATTCTTTGTGCAGTTACCCTGGGATAGTGAAAGGAACAATGCGTGATTAATGTCTTAATTGTTGATGATGATGCGATGGTCGCGGAGCTTAACCGCGCCTACGTCAGCCAAATCCCGGGCTTTAGCTGCTGCGGTTCCGCCTCCACGCTGAAACAGGCGCGGGAGATGGTCAGCAACCCGGAGTTAAAAATAGATTTAATTCTGCTGGATGTGTATATGCAGCAGGATAACGGCCTGGATCTGCTGCCTACGCTGCGTGAAGCGGGGAAAACCATCGACGTGATCGTTATCTCGTCGGCGGCCGACGCGGCCACCATCCAGAAGTCGATGCACTACGGCGTGGTCGATTACCTGATTAAACCGTTCCAGTTCCCGCGCTTTGAAGAGGCGCTAACCAACTGGCGCGAAAAGAAAAACCTGATGGGCACCCATAAATATTATGAGCAGGCTGACGTCGACCGTCTGCTGCACGGTGGCTCGCCGGTGGTGGCGGACGCCAAGCGCCTGCCGAAGGGGCTGACGCCGCAAACGCTGCGCACCATTTGCCAGTGGATCGACACGCACCCAACGGAAGAGTTCTCCACCGACGAGCTGGCGGCGGCGGTGAATATCTCTCGCGTGTCATGCCGTAAGTATCTGATCTGGCTCGCACAGATTAATATTCTGTTCACCAGCATTCACTACGGCATGACCGGCCGCCCGGTTTACCGCTACCGCCTGCAGGTTGAGCAGCTTGGCCTGCTTAAGCAGTACTGCCAGTAATCAGTTGGTAGCCGTCAGCCAGTAACGTAAAGCGGAACTGGCTGGCGGAAGAGAGAATAATCTCTCGCCTTTTGGTCACAAAAATCGCCTCGATATCGGGGCGATTTGCCAACACCGCACAGCCTTTTTCTACGCCCATGCCATAAATCAACGTGGTCCAGATATCCCCGTCTATGGAGTCGGTGGAAACGATCGTCACGCTATCAAGATCGTTGTCCAGCGGGTAGCCGGTACGCGGATCGAGAATGTGGTGATAGCGTTTGCCGTCCAGTTCGAAATAGCGCTCGTAAACGCCGGACGTCACCACCGACTTGTTTGCCACCTCAATCACGCCCAGCATCTCGTCGGGGCCGCTAAACGGCTTTTTCAGGCCAATGGACCAGCCGCCTTCCGGCGAGCCCAGGGTCTGCACGTTGCCCCCGAGATTAATCAGCCCCTGCTCCACGCCCTGGCGCTTCAGGAAGTCACGTACGCGGTCGGCAATATAGCCCTTGGCTATCGCGCCAAGATCGATTTCCATGCCGGTATGCGCCAGATAAACGCTGCCTTCGGCTTCGTCCAGCACCACCTGATGCGGCTGCGTGCGCGGCAGCAGCGCGGCAATATCCTGCTCCGGCGGGACGCTGTCGCCCTTGAAGCCAATCTTCCAGCGTTTCACCAGCGGGCCGATGGCCAGATTAAAGATACTGTCGGGAAACAGGCTGGCGGCTTTCGCGCACTTAATAAGCTCAAACACCGGGCGGCCGACGGTGACCGGGTGCCTGCCCGCGGCGTGATTAATGCTCATCACCTGGGATTCGGCCCGGTTAACGGTCAGGAGGTCTTCGTATTGTTTAATCAGGCGGAACACCTGAGAGGCGAGCGTTTCGTTATGTTCGAACAGTTTGAGGAGGATGGGCGAGCCCATTAATACCGCGGAGTACCCGTAAACACCTTCGGTTTGTGACATAGCGGCTCCTTTAGCTGAAAGGGTTGCGCCCCGGCACTGGCCGGAGCGCATTCGGGCTTAGCGTTTTGCCCAGCTTGCCGCCTGATGGCCCGCCTGGGTACCAAAGACAATAATATCAGCCACCGCGTTACCGCCGATGCGGTTTCCGCCGTGAATCCCACCGGCCACTTCACCCGCGGCGAACACGCCAGGGATAACCTGATGCTGTTTATCCAGCACTTCGGTTTCAGCGTTGATGGTCACGCCGCCCATGGTGTGGTGCACCCCTGGGGCGATACGGATGGCGTGGAACGGACCATCTTTAATCGGGTTACGCAGCGCGGTTTTACGGCCAAAATCTTCGTCGTACTGATTTTCCACGAAGCCGTTGTAACGCTCAAGCGTGGCGAGGAACGTGTGGTAATCCATGCCGAGTTTTTCCGCCAGCTCGCGTGGACCTTCAGCGCTAACCACAAAGCCTTTGGCGATGTACTCATCCGCCGCTTTGTTTTTAGTGCGCACGTTCTCGTCGAACACGATATAAGCGAATTTCTCCGGCAGCGCGATAATCTGCGCCGACACTTTATCGCGGGTTTCCATTTCGTTAAAGAAACGGCTGCCTTTCTGGTTCACGAGGATAGCCCCGCCGCCGCGAATGGACTCAGAAATCAGGTACGACGTAGTTTGCTCTACGGTTGGGTGAATCTGAATTTCGCCCATATCCACCGTGCCGGCACCCAGTTTTTCCAGCAGGGCGATACCGCCGCCGGTCGCGCCTTTATGGTTAGTAGTTACAAACCCTTCCAGGTCAGGACGGTATTTCACCACCATCTGGCTGTTGGCGCTGAAGCCGCCGGTCGCCACGATAACGCTTTTCGCGTGCACCGTGAGCGCTTCGTTTTCGTCCGTCAGCAGCGCTACGCCGCTCACCGCGCCCTGCTCAAACAGAATGTCCGTTACCGCCGTTTCCATCAGCACGTCGATGCTGCGTTTGTTGATGTTACGCAGCAGGCCGCTGATCAGATAGCCGCCAACCGCCGATCCGTCGCGAGGGCGGTGGGTACGGTCAATGCTCATCCCGCCGGTGGTGGTGATGTCGTTCAGCATGATGCCGCGGTCCGCCAGCCACTCAATCGCCTGCGGGGCGTTTTCCACAAAGCGGTGCAGCAGCTCAGGGTTGTTTTTGTTGTAGCCGCCCTTCAGGGTTTCGGCGTAGAACAGCTCTTTGCTGTCGAAAATGCCTTTTACGCGCTGGAAGCGAGTTTCCGCCGCGTTCATCCCGGCTGAAGCCTTAACGGTGTTCCCGCCGATGGACGGCATTTTCTCAACGATCAGAACGCTGGCACCTTCGTCATGCGCCTGAATCGCCGCCGCCAGACCGGCACCGCCGCTGCCTACGACCACAACGTCGTAGCTCTGCGGGGCGCTAACGCCGCCGCTTTCTTCAAACGCCTGCTGTTTGCTGGATTTCACCATCGCTTTAGAAACGGCTTTTTTCACCGCTTCGCTCTGGGACGTTGCGCCAGAAATGGCGTCCACAAACGGCGAGTTAGCGGTCAGAATGCGGGTACGAATTTCTTCGAAGTTAGTGGTGAATTCAACGTCGTCCTGTGGGCCAGAGGCCAGCGCGATATCGGCGATACGATCGCTGTCTAAGCTGACGTTGATCACCAGCTGGTTGACGTCATCGCTAACGGTTTCTTCGAAAATCCCCGGTTTGAACTTAGAGGCGCCGCCCATGCTCATGTCGCGGATCATCGCCTCGACCAGCGAGAAGCGCCACAGCGGCTCAGGGATGGTCAGCTCTTCACGTTTGGTGCTGTCGATAAACAGATCCAGCACTTCGCCGTTGGCGATGCGGGCAGTCCAGTCCGGGTAGGCGATGCAGGCGCGGCCTACGGCCACGAGGTCATAACCGTGCTCCAGCGCGGTTTCCACGTCGGAAGCATTCACGATGCCGCCCACGCCCATCACCGGGATCTGCGCCAGCGCCTCTGAACGCATTTCGCAGTATTTGTTGATCAGCGGCGTTGGGTCAGTGGTGTCGTTGATCGACGGACGCAGCGAGTAGCCCAGGGAGAAGTGCAGGTAGTCCAGACCGCGAGCGGCCAGTTTTTCCAGCAGGTACATGGTGTCGTCAAAGCGAATCCCAGGGACTTCAAGCTCTTCCGGGGAGAAGCGATAGCCGATGATGAACGCGTCGTCGGCGTACTGGCGCACCATTTGATGGGTGATATCCAGCACAGCGAGCGGGAACTTAGCGCGGTTGTCGCGGCTGCCGCCCCATTCGTCGTCGCGCTGGTTTGAGTTCGGGGAATAGAACTGCTGGATCAGGTAGGTGTTTGCGCCGTGAATTTCCACGCCGTCAAAACCGGCCTGAATTGCGCGGCGAACGGCGTCACCGAATTTGCCCACCATGCCTGCCACTTCTTCAGTGGTCAGGGCGTTCGGCGTAGCTGCGCCGTCACGAGGTGCAGCCAGCGCGCTTGGCGCAACCGGCGTACGGCCACCGATGAGCTTAGGGTCGACCATGCGGCCGCCGTGGTAAATCTGCAGCAGTGCTCTGGAGCCTTCACCCTTAATCGCGGAGGCGATTTTCGCCAGTCCGGCAATTTTCTCGTCGTTATCAATCCCGATAGCGCCCGGGAAAGCGAGGCCCAGATCGTCAATAAAACAGCATTCCACCACGATGGTGCCGATGCTGCCGGCGCGTACGCGGTAGTATTCCACCAGCTCTTCGGTCACGGTGCCATCAAAATACCCGGTACAGGTGGTCATCGGTGCCATTAACAGACGATTTTTTAACGCCGTACCGTTAGGTAAAGTAAATGGGCTTAACATGTGTTTGTCGGTGCTCATAATGTCGACTCCAAACTTTAAATTTTAAAACTGAGAATTGGGTTGCTGGCACTATTTTCATTCTGGTTATTGGCCATTTCGCATATCAACAATATAAGACTATTTTTAGTTACCAAACTATTTACGTTAGTTTAAAAACTATTGAAGAACGGTGATAACACAATTACCCACAACGTGTTATTAATTAAAATATAAAAGATAACAGATTATTAAATTAATATAACATTTCAGTTACCTTGCTCACGAACAACAAAAACACAAGCCAGGCCTTACAAGGAGCGGAATCGAGTCAGCTTAAACCACTAAAAATGGACTTAAAGGCGCATTTTTAATGATCAAATTGATAACTTTTTTGCGTAAATAACCCTGCAAACAGGCGAACTATTATTTTTTTATAAAAGAATAAACAGAATGCTGTTTCTTGATCTCGATCAATTGTCATATACCCCGAAAGCGCAATATATAATTATCCAAAGAATTTAATTCACCGCTGATAAAAAGCGATGAATGGTTATTTCCGCTACAACCAGAAACCAACATTTAATTAATAAAGAAAGTTTAAAAACTAAAGTAAGCGGAAATAAAAACAGAATCCTTAACTCCTTATAACGGTGTCATTATGAGTGTAATAACCACCAATCTACCGCCGCTCAAAGAGAGCACTAAAAAAGCAGGCAGCAACAAACGTTGGCTGATGATGGCGCTGCCCGTCATTGTGGCATTGTTGCTGCTGTTGGTTCCGGTTCCGGACGGCCTGCCGCCGTACGCCTGGCACTTCTTTGCTGTCTTCGTCGGCGTCATCGTCGGGCTTATCTTCGAGCCGCTGCCGGGCGCCGTTATCGGCCTGACCGGGATCGTCGTCATTTCGCTCGGCAGCCAGTGGCTGCTGTTCAGCCCGGAGCAAATGGCCGACCCGAAATTCAAGCTGGCAGGTGCCTCCTTTAAATGGGCGGTCAGCGGCTTCGGTAACTCTACCGTCTGGCTTATCTTCGGCGCGTTTATGTTCGCCGCCGGCTACGATAAAACCCAGTTTGGCCGTCGCCTGGCGCTGATTCTGGTGAAATACCTTGGCCGTCGCAGCCTGACGCTGGGCTACGCCATTGCCTTCGCCGACCTGCTGCTGGCGCCGTTTACCCCGTCCAACACCGCACGTAGCGGCGGGACAATCTACCCGATTATCGCCAACCTGCCGCCGCTGTACGGCTCTAAACCTAACGACCCGAGCGCACGTAAAATCGGTTCTTACCTGATGTGGGTGGCGATTACCGCAGCCTGTATCACCAGCTCAATGTTCCTCTCTGCCCTGGCCCCTAACCTGCTGGCGCTGGCGCTGGTGAAAAGCATCGTCGGGATCAACATCTCCTGGGGCATGTGGTTCCTCGCCTTCCTGCCGCTTGGCCTGCTGTTACTGCTGACCATGCCGCTGCTGGCCTACTGGCTCTACCCGCCTGAAGTGAAAGTGAACGACGAAGTGCCGAAATGGGCGAGCCGTGAGCTGGAAAAACTGGGCAAACTGTCCCGCAACGAAATCCTGCTGCTGGTGTTCGTCTGCTCCGCGCTGGTGATGTGGATCTTCGCGGCAAGCTGGATTGAGCCTGCGCTGGCTGCCCTGCTGGTTATCGTCCTGATGCTGTGGACCGGCGTCCTGAACTGGAACGACATCACCAATAACAAAGCGGCGTGGAACACCTTCGTCTGGTTCGCCACCCTGGTTGCCCTGGCCGATGGTCTGTCTTCTACCGGCTTCATCTCCTGGTTAGGTAAAGAAGGCGGCGCGCTGATGACCGGCATCGCCCCTGGCACCGCGACCATCGTGCTACTGCTGGCGTTCTACCTGCTGCACTACCTGTTTGCGAGCACCACCGCGCATACCACCGCGCTGCTGCCGGCGATGCTGACCATCGCCTCCACCATTCCGGGCATGAATATGGAAGTGTTCTGTCTGCTGATGGTGACCTCGCTGGGTATCATGGGCATCATCACCCCGTACGGCACCGGCCCGAGCCCTATCTACTACGGTAGCGGCTACCTGCCAACCAAAGATTACTGGCGCCTGGGCACCATCTTCGGCGGCCTGTTCCTGGTCGCGCTGCTGGTGATTGGTTATCCGTGGATGTCCCTGATGTTCTGATTTAAAGCCGCTGGAGGGTGACCTCCGGCGGTTTATTTTTATGGAGTAATGAGCTATGTCGAACAAACCTTTTGTTTACCAAAATCCCTTCCCGCTGGCGCATGACGACACCGAATATTACCTGTTAACCCGCGACCACGTTTCCGTCAGCGAATTTGAAGGCCAGTCCATTCTTAAGGTGGATCCTCAGGCGCTGACCCTGCTGGCACAGCAGGCGTTTCACGATGCGGCTTTTATGCTGCGCCCGGCCCATCAGCAGCAGGTGGCGAGCATCCTGAGCGACCCGGAAGCCAGCGAAAACGACAAATACGTCGCGCTGCAGTTCCTGCGTAACTCCGAAATCTCGGCCAAAGGCATTCTGCCAACCTGCCAGGACACCGGCACCGCCATCATCATGGGTAAAAAAGGCCAGCGCGTCTGGACCGGCGGCGGCGATGAAGCGGCGCTGTCTCAGGGCGTGTACAACACCTATATTGAAGATAACCTGCGCTACTCTCAGAACGCGGCGCTGGATATGTACAAAGAGGTGAATACCGGCACCAACCTGCCAGCGCAGATTGACCTCTACAGCGTGGACGGCGACGAATACAAATTCCTGTGTGTGGCTAAAGGCGGCGGTTCGGCCAACAAAACCTATCTCTACCAGGAAACCAAAGCGCTGATCACCCCGGCGAAGCTGAAAAATTACCTGGTTGAGAAAATGCGTACCCTGGGCACCGCAGCCTGCCCGCCGTACCACGTGGCGTTTGTTATCGGCGGCACCTCCGCTGAATCTACGCTGAAAACCGTGAAGCTGGCGTCGACCCATTACTACGACGGTCTGCCAACCGAAGGCAACGAGCACGGCCAGGCGTTCCGCGACGTGCAGCTTGAACAAGAACTGCTGGAAGAAGCGCAGAAGCTCGGCCTGGGCGCCCAGTTCGGCGGCAAATACTTCGCCCACGACATCCGCGTGGTTCGCCTGCCGCGTCACGGCGCATCCTGCCCGATCGGCATGGGCGTCTCCTGCTCCGCCGACCGTAACATCAAGGCGAAAATCAACAAAGACGGCATCTGGATTGAGAAACTGGAAAGCAACCCAGGCAAATACATTCCGGAAGCATTGCGTCAGGCCGGGGAAGGCGAAGCGGTGAAAGTGAACCTGAACCGCCCGATGAACGAGATCCTCGCTCAGCTGTCCGGGTTCCCTGTTTCCACCCGTCTGTCGCTCAGCGGCACCATCATCGTGGCGCGTGACATCGCCCACGCGAAGCTGAAAGAGCGCCTGGACAACGGGGAAGAGCTGCCGCAGTACGTGAAAGATCACCCGATTTACTACGCGGGCCCGGCTAAAACGCCTGAAGGTTATGCCTCTGGTTCCCTGGGCCCAACCACCGCAGGCCGCATGGATTCCTACGTGGATCAGCTGCAGGCCAACGGCGGCAGCATGGTAATGCTGGCCAAAGGTAACCGCAGCCAGCAGGTGACGGACGCCTGCCACAAACACGGCGGCTTCTACCTCGGCAGCATCGGCGGCCCGGCTGCCGTACTGGCGCAAAACAGCATCAAGAGCCTTGAACTGGTGGAATACCCTGAGCTGGGTATGGAAGCCATCTGGAAAATCGAAGTGGAAGACTTCCCGGCGTTTATCCTGGTGGATGACAAAGGCAACGACTTCTTCCAGCAGATCCAGAACAAACAGTGCGCGGGCTGTAACAAACACTGAGTTTTCTAAAAGCTGAACAAGACGGGCACACAAGCGCCCGTCTTTTTTTTGCCTAAAAGTTACTCCATACTGAAGCCCACGTTTTAACCCGTCGCCGACAAAAGGACTCCGCATGTTAAGGATAATCAGCTGGCTGCTGCTCACGCTGCTTAGCTGCGCGGGGCTTGGTGCCTGGTTCTTGCAGCAGCAGTACGAAGAGAAGTCCGCCGACTTCCGCATTCTTTATCGTGAAATTACGGTCAAGCTGTCGCAGCACGACGCCATCATCCCGCTGCTGCCGGCCAGTCAGGACGCCGGTGAAGTACAAAAGATCCTGCCGCAGCTTGTCCTGTGGCGGCGGCATAACAACCTTGAACCGCGCCTGCCCGTCGTTGCTGAAGCCCATGGCCGCTACTGGCTGAACCGCCCTAACCTTTCGCTGCTGATTGATCTCCCGACGTTGCTCGACACGCTCGGCGAGAAAAAGAACTTCAGGCATCTGGCCATCAGCTGGAATAACACAATACTTTGCGAACATGGCGACGCCGCCGCAGATTACTGGCGGTGGGATAAAACCGTCGCCAGCCCTACGCAGCCGTTTTTAGTTTCGGTCAGCGACAGCCCTGAATGGGCGAAGCTGCCCTGGTGGCTTATCTTTTCTCCTGCACTTTTCTGGGCGCTGGCGATTTATTTGCTGACGCTGTATCAGGCGAATAAGCGCCGCCGGGATATTGCCGATCTACGCGCCCGCTACGCCGAACTGACGCGGCTGAATACCATGGGGGAGCTGGCGGCAGGCATGGTGCATGAGCTAAACCAGCCGCTAACCGCCGTTATGAGCTACAACCAGGCGGCGGTGAGGCTGATCAAGCAGGAGAATCCGGCCCAGGTTCCTGACCTGCTGGATGCCGCCGTGCTACAAATCAAGCGCATCGACGCCCTGCTCAGCCAGTTCCGCCAGAAGCTCACCAGTGAACGTGCCGAGTACCAGCAGGTCGATCTCCAAAGACTTTGGCAGCGGGTGTGTAAACTTCTGGATAACGAACTTCGCGGCGGCAAAATCCGCGCCACCAGCCAGTTTGCTGACGACCTGCCGCCGCTGTTTGCCCCGCCGCTTTGGTTGGAGCAAATCCTGCATAACATCGCCAGTAACGCGATTCAGGCACAAACCGGCGGTACAGGCTGGATACATCTGGACGCCAGGATTGAAAATCAGGGTATCGCGCTGACGCTGACCGACGGCGGGCCGGGGCTTTCCCCCGAAGCGCTGGAACAGGTCTTTATCCCGTTCTTCACCACCCGTGCGCAAGGCATCGGGCTGGGAATGGCGCTCGCCGATACGCTAATACAGCGCCTGAACGGCACCATTGAAGCCGGCAACACGCCAGGAAGCGGAGCCTGCTTCCGCCTTTGGTTCCCGCTACGGGATGAGGAGAAATAATGGAACCGCGCATCTGGCTGATTGACGATGACGCCGCCATTCGCGACTCGCTGAGCCTCCTGCTTTCTACCGTCGGCTGGCAAACTCACGCTTTCGACAGCGCCCTGGCTTTTCAGCAGCACGCCGGTGACCTTAGCCAGCTCGACGGCTGCATGCTGCTGGATATTCGGATGCCGGGAAAAACCGGGCTGACGCTGCTGGAGGAATGGACGCAGCAAGGCCTGACGCTGCCGGTGATTATCATGACCGGACACGGCAACATCGACCTGTGCCGCCGGGCTTTTAAGAACGGTGCCTTTGAGTTTCTGACCAAGCCCGTTGATGCCGATCTGCTGTTCGAGGCCGTCGGGGCGGCGATGGAACAGCAAAAGGCCCGGTTTGAGGCACGGCAAAAATGGCGGCCGCTGCAGGAGAAACTGGCGACGCTTACCGCGCGAGAAAAAGAGATGCTGGAGCAGCTCATTCAGGGTTATTCCAGCAAGGAAATTGCCCAGCAGTGCTCGCTTTCCCCTCGCACCGTGGAAGCGCACCGCGCCAATATTTTCTCCAAGCTGGAAGTGAATTCCCTGCCTAAGCTGCTAAAAACCTACGGCGACATCGCCAAAGAGCCTAAGTAAAACTACCTGGAAAGTTAGGTGTTCGCGTCAATTTCCCGCCTGCGCCTCGTTTCATAATATTGCCCCATAACCAACAACTCTGGAGCAACATCATGAAACGTCTTCTGTTAAGCGCCCTGCTGCTGGGCGGCATCGTCTCTACCGCCAGCGCCGCCACCGGCGTGCTGAGCCAGAAAAACATCTCCCTTGAGCTGGCCGACAAGCTGGCACAAAGCGTCCTTCAGATGTGCGCCAAAGATAACTACAACGTGGCTGTCACCGTGGTTGACCGCTCAGGCACGCCGCTGGTGATGAAGCGCATGGACAACGCCGGGCCGCACACGGTGGAAGCCAGCCGCATGAAGGCCTTCACTTCCCTGACCACTAAAAACCCAACCGACAACGTGATGAAAGGCTCTCAGTCCAACGCGGGTGCGGCCAATATGCGTGATATCCCAGGCTTCCTGCTGCTGGCGGGCGGCGTGCCGGTGAAGGCCGGTGAACAGGTGATTGGCGCGGTCGGCGTCGGCGGCGCACCGGGCGGCCATCTGGATCAGGCCTGTGCGCTGGAAGGGCTGAAAAGCATTGATAAAGAGCTGAACGCGGGCTAACACGACAAGGTGCGGGATATGAATCACAAGAAAAGTTTACTGGCGCTGGCGCTTTTGCTGAGCGCTGGACATGCCGTCGCGGCCACCAGCGATGAAGGCTACTACGCCTCGGCGAAATACGTGCACAGCGAACAGCGTGCCAGCGACCAGGACACCAGCAGCCGCCCGGGCGTTGGCCAGTTTGTTGACGGCAAAGAAAAAGACAGGCTCGGCGGCGCTTCGCTGGCGGCGGGCTACCAGTACGGCAACGGCTGGCGCACCGAAGGGGAATACACCTTCCGCCAGAAAACCGAGTTTACCAGCGGCTCCACCGCTTTCCCGACAAGCTTCAACCACCTGAAGCTGAACACCGAGCGGCTGATGCTTAACGTTTATCGCGACTACGATCTCGGCTATGGCGTGTCGCTATTTGGTACCGCTGGCGTCGGCGTTGCAAAAGTGAAAGCCGGCGGCTGGCAGGGCAACACGTCCCGTGAATATGCCGACAGCACGCAAAACAATCTCGCTTATTCGCTGGGCGCGGGCGTCAGCTACTCGCCAGTCGATCGCCTGAGCATCGACGTTGGCTACCGCTATGTGGATATGGGAAAAGTGGAAAGTGGCTACAACACTTTCGGCAACGTGCGCGGCCTGAAGGACGAGCAGATGAAGGCTCGCCTGGCCTCCAGCGAGTTCACCATTGGGACTCGTTACCTGTTCTAAGCGTCAAAGCAGCGGGCCGCGAAGACGCGCCCGCTTAACTTCGTTAGTGATGCAGCATCTCGTCGACAACCTGGGCTTTGGTCATATTGTACGGGTAAAACGTCGGCCAGTTATCCATCTCTTTCAGCAAGGCATCTTGTGATTCACTCCCCATAAAGATATGGAAATGCTGCGACTGACGCGGGGCAATGATGTGGTCGCTAAACTGGACGAACTTCGGCGCTTTTGACTGCGCATCTTTGCACTCAAACAGATAACGAACGCCCTTCTTTCCCGAGGTGTAGGTCAGGATTTTGTGTCCGGCGTAGTCGTAGCGGCAGCTTTGCACCTCTTTGCCGACGTGAAACTCGATGACGTTATTTTCAATACCCATCGTCTCCACGTTTGTCGCATAGCCCTTTTGGTAATACGCCCGGTACTCCGCCAGGCTCTTGCCACTCTTTTTGGCTTTTTTCTCCAGCACAGGATCCAGATCCCCGCTCAACAGATACGGATTGACCGACTGCCAGACGCCGTCCCAGTCGGACAGGGCGCGATCTTTCACGTTCACGTCGTCAAAGATCCCTTCACTCGCCTTTTGTTCCACTTCCGTCAGCGGCTTGCCGTGATGATGACCGTGCGCCAGCGCCTGATGCCCAGCCAGCAAAACGCCCATGCCCAGAATAAACGCCGATTTTCTCATGATCATAATGTCCCCTTGTGTATCCCTTACACGAAAAGAAAGAACGTTATAACATAACAAATAAAACATCAATCAGGTTTTCAAAAGGGCTCACAAGGACGAGTGAAGGTATGGGGTGGAAAAGTTTATTGAATTAATTTGAAAGGCACGCCCAGCGCCCAGCGGCTTTCCCAGTGGGAAACGTACTGGCGGGCGATGTCCGGCATATCGCGGAGCACCACCACGTTTTCGCTGTTTTCTGTTTCCGCTGAAGGCGCGTAATTAAACGAACCGGTTTCAACGGTTTGATCATCCACGATGATCGTTTTGTCGTGCTGGATGTGATAATGCCCGTCGATGCGCAGCTGAATGCCGTTCGCGACGGCGAAGTTCATCGCTTTCAGGCTGGCTTTGTTCTGATTGCGCTTTTTATCAACCACTACGCGCACCTCAACGCCCCGCTTTTTCGCGTCCACCAGCGCCTGAGCAATGTCGGGAGCCTGGAAGGAGTAACCTATCATGCGGATAGACTTTTTCGCCCCGGCGATAACCTGCAGCACAAGCGCCCGCGCCGAGCCTTCCGGCGAAAAGCCAACCTGAACGTTCGGTGTGGCAATGGCCGCCGCAGGCAGGCTCAGTGCGGCAATCAAAAAAGCAGACAGAAGACCTGATTTGATCACGTTTAAAGACTCCTGCCCAGAATATGTATGGTGCTGGTTTGCGTGGCGCTGGAAAACGTTTCGCTGGTTAAGTGGCGCATACCCTGGGCCTGGTAAAACCGCCTTGCGCCGAGGTTCCCCTCCAGCACTTCCAGCCAGAGGTAACTCTGCTCTCGTTTCTGCGCCAGCTGCAGCACTTCTTCGAACAGCAGCCTGCCGTAGTTTTTACCCGTCTCGCCGGGCGCCAGGTAGAGCTTGTTAAGCAAAGCGCCGGCAAAAGAATGCTCCGGTACCGGGCGGTTCCAGCTGATTTTGGTAAACCCGACCGGCTTTTCAGCCTCGGCAATAAACCAGCTGACCGTAGGATCGGCCAGGCTTTCGGCCAGCGTATCCTGGGCGTATTCCTGCTCAATAAAGGCCTGAAGTTCCTCATCGGAAACCCAATACTGTTCAAAGTGATAGCGATAGCTGGTGCTACCCAGCGCCGCCAAAAGCGGGGCATCTTCAGGTTTTGCTCTGCGTATTTTCAAACTCATGGCATTAACTCACGGTGAAGGTTTCAGGCAACTCATAACGGAACGGACAAACATATTGCTCCAGCCGCCGATAAAATGCAGCTTTATTTTCTTTATCCCTTCCACGACAGGTAGCCAGGTACGCCATGAAAATAAAAGCCAGTAAAATCAATGCCATTAACAACACCCAAAGCATCAATATATTAAATTAACCTTAAGAATTTATTTTATTTACCACTATTTAAAATATTACTCAAAAACATCACTCATAAATAAACAATTAAGTTCCTCCGCCGGTGAAAAAAGTTATTTCTCTCATCTTTGCTTATCCGCCGGGCATTGATTGTCTTTATCATAAATCGATACAGGAGAGATCGACAACCTGACATAAACGACCGTGAAAATCCCCACAGCCTGACCAGATTTATGTTGACATAACGCCGCTAATTATTATTACCCCGCTACGTTCATTGTACATACCGTTACACAGCAACGCTCATCATCGGGGGGATGCCTGGTATATAGTGCTGCGGTACACAGGGATGGTTTGTTGTGTTGATAAAAAATAACAAATTTTAAACAAACGGTAGTCATGTAACCTTACATTAATAATGAACATCAAAAATACACTCTGCCTGCATATCCTGATGGCGCTTCTTGCCGTCTTGCTCCTTTGCGTTCCCGCCCTGGTGACGAGCTTCTCCACGCCGCTAACATTCCAGCCGTTGATTAAATCAATGGAGGGCACGCCGAAAGAACAAAAAGAGAAAATAGCGACGATTTCCCATGCATTACAAGGCAATGCGCTATTTTTCCTCGGGGCCTCCGAAGTGTCGACCTCGGAAGATGAACATTACGCGGTATATAATTACTTTAATAAGCAATTACATCAGCCGGTGGTGGCCTACGGGGATAGTTATGTGGATAACATCACTCAGTTCCTGCTGCTTTCGCGTTTTAAAAATGACCTTAACGCAAACAGTAAAGTGGTTCTGTTGTTTGCCCCGGACAGTTTTTATTTTGACACAATTCCTCCAGCCATTTTTGCCGATCATTTCCCGGCCGCTATTTTTAATCCCCTGATGGAGGATGAAAAAGCCCGTCCTTACCTCGTCAATTATTTACATCACATTGATAGAGAGGACATTAGCCATTTAACCTTTGGCGAAATGAAAATATATGGCTGGCATCCGCAAATTATTTGGCAGGAAGTTAATTATGAGTTTGCTAACTTCTGCACGATGGTCAAAAACCACTGGCTGGCGCTGCTGCGTATTGTGCCTGAGACGCACCGCCCCTGGCCGCAATCGGCTAAAAGCTACGTGGCTCCCGATTGGAACCAGCAGCTGGCTCACGCCCGTGAGTTAAACCTGGTCCGCCAGGAAAGCGCCGCGACGTTGTGGATGGACAAAAGCGTTTATGACGACGAGAAAGCGGCGGAAGAGTGGTATGAAACGCCGGTGGTAAACAGCCAGATGGAAGCCTTCAAGGCCACCATCGAGTTGCTGAAGTCGCGCCATGCCCAGTTTGTGGTGATTGTTGACCCGCTTAACCCCTGGGCGCTGAAAAACCCCCAAAAATTCCAGCCCGTCGACCGCCAGATCAGGGCATATCTCGAGCAAAACCAGGTGCGCTATTTCGATATGTACGCCCAGCCTTACCAAAACGGCTGGAACTGGGACCGCCTGCATCCGACCGAGCTGGCGTGGGTCGCCATGGACCGCTTTATTGCTGAGAGCTTCGCACGATGAAAACCGCCGTTCGCCTGTTTGTACTTTACCTGCTGCTGGCGGTGACCATTATTGCGTGGTCGTCCGTGGACGACAGCATGAATATCAAAGTGCACTTTGAATACCAAAAATTCTGAAGGATGAATGATGTATAGCTCCGGGACATTTTTTTTCTTTCTGTTTTCATCGGCGCTGCTGTTTGCGCTGGTTAACCGCATATTGCATTACCGGCTAACCTACCTGGCGGCTTTTTCCGTCATCGCCGCGCTGGCTTGGGGATATATTTTCCAGGGCGACTATCTTGTTCCGGGAGCGGTATTCTTTGCGTTTTATCTTCTCGTCACCTTCAAAGAGAAAGGCTGGCTAAAGACATGGCAGGCGGTCAGCCTGACCCTGCTGCCGCTGTTTTTAGTAAAACTCCACCTGAATAACCACTGGGGCATGATTGGCCTGTCGTTTATGACGTTCCGCGCCATTGACGTGCTGCTCTACCGCAGCAAAAAGGACGGCCGCAACTTTTTGCATTACTTCTGCTATCTGTTTATGCCGTTTGCGATCCTCGCGGGCCCGATGTACCGCTGGAGAACCTGGGTTAACGATATCAACCAGCCGGTGTTCAGGCTTGAGCGCGCACAGTTTCTGCTGGCCGTGGAGCAAATCGTCACCGGCATTGTGCAGAAGTTCTTATTCGCGATGCTTCTCGACAATCTGGTGATTGAGTCCTGGAGCCACCGGCCGTTTACCTTCACCGTCGGCGTGGTGATGTCGCTGGCCTACAGCGCCTACCTCTATTTTGATTTTGCGGGCTACAGCAATATGGCGATCGGCGCCGGGCGTCTGTTTGGCCTGAACATTCCGACCAACTTCAATATGCCGATTCTGGCTAAAAACCCACAGGACTTCTGGCGTCGCTTCCACATCAGCCTGTCTGAATGGCTGCGCGATGTGGTCTTTATGCCGATTTACATGAATCTGATGAAGCTCGATTTCTTCCGTCAAAACAAAACTCTGGCACAGAACGTGGGCATTTTCTGCACGCTCTTTTGCATGGGGGCATGGAACGGGCTTGAACGGCACTATGTCATCAGCGGCGCGCTGTTCGGCGCCATTTCCGTCGCGCATAACATGCTGCTGTGGTCAGCCAAAAGCAGCCCTGCTTTGAGCAACGGGTTACGCCATCCGGTTATCGCGTTTTTAGGACGAATTCTGACGCTGGCAAGCGCCGCGGCCTCCCTCTACATCTTTAGTGGAATGTCACCTCTATGAACCTTCACCCCGAGCTTCATGAACTGCAGGATTTTCTGCGAGCGGCATTACTCGATCCCGCTCGCCCACACCAGTTAGCCATCAGCGGCAGCGATAGCGCCCTGACCTGGCAGCAGCTTTCTAGCGCCGCAGCCGACTGGGCGCAGCGTTACGCGCAGCACCAGCAGCCGGCGGGCACGCCGGTAGTTTTGTACGGGCATCAGCAGGCCGAGTTTGCGGTGGCTATCTATAGCTGCCTGCTGCACAACATCCCGTACATTCCGGTGGACTGCATCTACCCGCAGGAGCGTCTGAAAGAGATCTGCCAGCTTGCCAGCGCTCCTTACTATTACGATGTGGTAACGAAGCAGTTTGTGGCGACCGGAGAAGCGGGCAGCGTGCTGGCCGAACCAGATTTGGCCTACATCATGTTTACTTCAGGCAGCACCGGGAAACCGAAGGGCGTGCAGATTGGCCGCGAGAGCCTGTGGCACTTTATGCAGTGGGTGCGCCAGGACTTTGCGCTGCCGGACGTGCCGGTGCTGATGAACCACGCGGTATTCAGCTTCGACCTTTCCCTTATCCCGCTGCTGGCAAACCTCGCCACCGGCGGGCACATCGTGCTGAATGCGAAAGAGGACATCGCCGCTGAGAACTGGCTTGAACGCCTGAAAACCAACGGCGTATCGGCCTGGGTTTCCACGCCATCTTTTGCCTACCAGAAACTGCTTTCCCCGCAGTTTAACGGCGACTATTTACCCGAGCTGAGCGTGTTTGTATTCATCGGCGAAGTATTAAATAAGGCGCTGGTAAAACAGCTGCGCCGCCGCTTCCCGCAGGCCAAAATCCTGAATTCCTATGGCCCGACGGAGGCGACCATCGCCACCACGGTGATTGAAATTACCGACGAGATCCTGCACAGCGAAAACGACGTGCTGCCGGTGGGCACCATGATGCCGGAGTCGAGGATGGAAATTACCCCGGAAGGTGAGCTGATCATCTGGGGGAAAAACGTCATGCGCGGTTACCTCGGGCTGCCGCAGGAAAACGCGGCGAAATTGCTGTACCGCGAAACTGAGCAGTACCGGGGCTACCGGACCGGCGATCTCGGCTACGAAGACGGGCTGCTTTACTGCCAGGGCCGCAACGACAGCCAGATCAAGCTGAACGGCTACCGCATTGAGATCAACGAGATTGAAAACCGCCTGCTGGCGATGTCCGGCATTAGCGAGGCCGTGGTGCTGCCGCTGATGAAGTCCGGCGGCGGCGTGCTGCGTATTGCGGCGTTTTGCGTCACCGGCCTGGCGCCGGAAGCCATCAAAACGTCGCTGTCGAAGGTGATCCCGCCTTATATGGTGCCTTCACAAATCATTATTAAAGACGCTTTGCCGCTGAACCCTAACGGCAAAATCGACCGCAAGCTGCTGGACACCCAGGCTCGCACGAATTAATGACTCAGGAAACAAAGATGGAACAAGAAATTCTCGCCCTGTTTGAAAAAGTGTTGTCCCGCAAAGTGGGCTTTAACGATGAGCTGATTGAGTCCGATATTCTCGACTCTATTCTGGCGGTGGATCTGGTACTGGAAGTGCAGGACGTGTACGGCTGCACCATTCCACCAACTGAAGTGGCGAACGTGCTGAAAACCCCGGCGACGCTTGCCGGCTATATTGAAGAAAACCGCGGCTAAGCGTTTCTTGCGGCAGATTGGAAGCCCCCGGGAGTTACTGCCTCCGGGGGCTTTTTATTTCAAACGGACTTTATCAGCCTGAAAGAATTACTTTTTCAGATACAACGCGGCGTTAAACTGTGGCTGCTGTTCCTTCAGGAAGGCGTCAACAGATTCAGTGGATTTTCCATACAGATGGGTGCCTACCGGTAAATCGACCATTTTAGTCCCCAGCACCAGGGTAAATACCGGCTGATATTCGCTGCGGTATCTTACTGCGGTGGTGATTTCTAATTTTGCTGCTTTAGTCAGCGTCAGGCTTTCTGCCGTTGTTTTCTCGTCTTCTTTGCGGCCTTTATTGATTAAATTCGCCAGC
Source organism: Cedecea selenatireducens (assembly GCF_042138895.1). Classification (NCBI taxonomy): domain Bacteria; kingdom Pseudomonadati; phylum Pseudomonadota; class Gammaproteobacteria; order Enterobacterales; family Enterobacteriaceae; genus Cedecea; species Cedecea selenatireducens. The sequence continues at coordinate 93,269 of NZ_JBHIKW010000012.1, forward strand.
TCGGTGAGCTTGTCTTTAAAGGCGACTTTATAATCATCCGCATTAGCCTGTTCCAAAAACTCCTGATTCGAGACGTTGTCATCAAAGATCATTTTCACCGAGACAACTTTATGCTCATCGTAGATGTTACCCAGCTTAACGGAACCGCCGGTGACGGAGATAATATTTTCATTCTTGAATAAAACCGGGCCGGAACTAATTAAGGATGAAACAATAAGGGCAACACCCACGATGGCGCTGCCAGCAATCACTGACTTCATTATAAATTCCCTGAGGTATTTTTGGTGCCAGGATTATAAAGCACCCGGGTTGTTATTTAATAGCCCCATTGACTTTAACCAACTCAAGTTCGCCAAAGTGTGCTTGCCGGTGGCAGTTTGGGCATAACGCAATCGCATTCTCTACCGAGTCCTCCCCTCCTCTGGAAAGCCATTCAATGTGATGCACCTCCAGATAAGGTGTTCCATCGGCCTTCTTAAACGGTGCTTCGCGTTTGCAGCCCTGGCATGTCCCATTTGCTCTGAACAATGTTTCAGCCACAACGTATGGATTACGCTTGAATGCACGGCTGGTCACTTCTATAACTTCAGGACTTTTACTTTCTGCCGCTAAAATCTGCCTGCGCTGGGCCGGCGTTAGCCTAGATGCCCGATCTACGGCCTCTTCAAATTCAGACTTTACTTCCCGGAAGCACCATTTTCCCTGAAGATCCTCGTATAGCTCCCACACGCCATGTATTGCCGGGTTATAAATTTCGAAAATGTTGCCTCTTTTGAAGAGCCGATCGTATTGGTGATGGCGATGTGTTACATCGTCAGTGCGCCGGGCCGTTTTATTGAAACTCCAATAGCTGCGGTTGCAGTTAACGGTGTTAACGATAAGGTTTGCATTAGTGTTATCTTTATAATTCGGGAATTTATTTCTTAGATATTCATCAACCTGAGACACGGTAGCCCCCCCCATCATTTCCACGACCTTGACGGTGGTTGATCTTATAGGAAGATCGCCGTATTTAAATTTACGACCAGATTTATTAGCCACTTAAGCTCCCTTATCTTAAATTAAGATTCATTCAATACTATCGAGAGTCTATATTTCGTACAACTACCAGATTTAATATTCCAAAGACGAAACTTCTTTAAGAAACCTAAAAGCAAAAAGATAACAACGGCAAGTTGTAAAGATGGTTTCTCTGGCAGTTTTGTCTGCAAACATGAACCCACACACACTTTATGGTTACCACCAGGAATAGTGTATGCCTCAGTAATCAAGAGGACATACTCATGAAAAAGTTACTCATATGTTGCCTGTTCGGGAACACGGCCGGTTCTCTGGCGAAGAAAATGCAGAAAGTAGCGGACGAGGAAGGTTATAAGCTGCTGGTCAGCGCCGTAGGGCTGGATAACTTTGCCAGCGTCCAGCCTGCATTTGATGGTTTTCTGGTTGCGCCGCACATTCAATACAAGCTCGATGAAATCAGGGCTACCGTCGGAGTACAACGACCGATTGCCGTGATAGAAAGCCTGCCCTATGCGTCACTCGATGGCGACCAGGTACTCCGCTTTGTGCTTGCCACATTCCCGGAGATGGCCAGTTAGGTTACTTACAGTTGAAAACACGAGATAAGAACGGGCTAAAGCCGTTGTATACGGCTTTACGCTTATTTCGCCAGGCCAGGAAAGAGTATGGGTGGGTGCGGTAATATTACAGGGAAAAACCGCCATCTCCCACTTGCGCCAGGGCATACCATTTCACCAGCTCAGCCGTTCCCGGCTCGTTCTCGGCGGGTGCCCATGGGGCCATATCTTGCTCAGCTACAGGCTGGTACGCCCCATGTTTTACCTCAAAAATAACCCCACCTTTATCCAGCGACAACACCGCATGCCAGGTCCCAGCCTCCGTCTCCAGCACCTTGCAGTCTTCACCTAACACAACGCGGTGGGTCACGTTGCCATTGTCATCAAAATTCAATACCAAAAAGCGCCCGCTAAGGGATGTCAGCAGCTCAAACGTATGCGGGTGGCGGTGAGGGCGAACATAGGTACCCGGCTCCATAGCAATAGCCAGGCGCTGAACAGGATCGCTCAATTCAGGATGGAGATTACGATGGGCACGTAAGCGAGGAGAGCTTGCGGCTTGCTCGCTTTGTTTTTGTAGATCGCTGAACGTAATTTGTTTCATATTAACCTTTGTGAATGTAGGTCGCTCACGGCAACCAGGACCCCGGATGTCGCAAGGTTTTATGCTATCTCAACCGACGATTAGCCACGGCTTTAGCAGTACAAACCTCTGCCCGGATTATAGACGCTGCGGCTGATGCCCCATAGCCCCAGAACGAGTCTATTTACAATGTCACGGGCGTTCCGATCGAGGCTTGCTTCAGAATGGCTATGCGCTGGTTGGCAGTAAAACGCTTTTTTATGGGGTGTCCTTATGTAGCTGATGAGGACATTGGTCACATTGGGGTGTGTTAATTAATGGGGAGCTGGTCAGCGACTACCTGCAGGAGACTGATTATGTTATTGACCGCAAAAGCCACTAACTGACTTTTCGACTTAATCTCCTTAAGTTATGTGAAAAATTTGCCGATATGAAAACATGATCCTCCAATCGCTACTGACATGCCCTGTCAGTAGCGATTGGTAATCTCAAGGAAAAATTACAAGGAGAACGCGCATGAGCGGGCATGAGGTTATGGTACAAAGAATAACCGCTATTATTGCGGAACTTTACCAGTGCGGTTTTGTATCACGTAAGAAGATGATGGACGAATTCAACATCAGTGAACGTACTTTGTATCGTGATCTTAATCGTCTGGGCGACAGAATCATCCCCGATGGTGATGGTATTTACAGGCTGGCTCCCGCTTACGCTAAACCTCTGGCTCTCAAAGAACAACAAAATCTCATCAGTGTCCTGGGCATGGCAGAATTATTCCCCGCAAAAAAAATATTCTCCCAGCCTGACCTGACTTCACTAATCATCAGAGCGCTGCCCGGAGATCCAGAAGCGAAACGCATATTTGAGAATAACTATAGTTTGTTCGATAAAGCGATTCGTGAAAATAACCTTTGTGAATTTCATTATAAAGGGAAACATCGCACCGTCGCGCCTTATAATCTTATTAATATAAAGAGCGTCTGGTATCTAGGTGCGGTAGAGAATGAAAAGGTTAAAGGATTTCAGCTCACCAAAATTCATTGGCTGAAACTTAAACCAGAGTACTTCACACCACAACCCCATATCACGCAATATTTTGCTGAAGAAGATGATGTCTGGTTTTCTTTGGATAAGCAGACTGTACTCCTTAAAATTTCAGCCGACGTAAGCTATTTTTTTAAACGTAGAAATGTACTTCCTGCCCAAAAGTTAATTCGTCAGGAACCTAATGGCGACTTGATCGTGCAAACCAAAATGGCACACGAAAACCAGCTATTTCCATTACTACGTTATTGGTTACCAAACCTCACTATTATTTCCCCAGTTGGCCTACAACAACATTTTTATCAGAAGCTCAACCAGCAGATAATAGAAATGAAATCCCATAGCAGTGAAATTATTTTTGACAACATACAGCAGGAGTAAAAAATGTTACGTGGTTCAGAGAGAAAAGAAGCATTAACCAGTCTCAAAAGTGCAACTAACCGTTATGAAGTACAGGCTAAAGACACTCAGGATGAGATCACTGCCCTCTTTCTTTTACGCCAGAAATGCAGCATGAACCTTATTGCTCGTGGTGAAAATTTTGTTAATCGACTGGCGAATACGCCCAAAGAATTTGATAAATCCTGGAGTGAATTGAAAGCGAAAATCGCTGAATTTGATAACGTGGTGGAAAAACTGGAAGAAGAATACCGCGCATCACATATTGGTAAAGGAACGGCTACTGCGGGGGTTGCCGTAGGAGCAGGCGTCGCCGCATTTGCCCCTACGGCTGCGCTGGCGGTCGCAACAACTTTTGGTACAGCATCCACGGGTACCGCTATCGCTACGTTAAGCGGAGCTGCCGCAACAAATGCAGCGCTGGCATGGCTCGGCGGCGGCGCACTAGCTGCGGGTGGAGGTGGTATGTCGGCAGGAAGCGCACTACTGGCTCTGGCGGGTCCAATAGGCTGGGGTATTGGTGCTGTAGGCATCGCTGGCGGAACCTTACTGGCACGTCGCAAAAACGGTAAAATCATTGATGAAGCACAACGGGAAGAGCGCCAAGTTCGCGCAAAAACCAGCGAACTTCGGGTAATGGAACGTGGTGCGCAAGAACTCAAGATGCTCACATCCGAACACTATCATGGTACAGAAAGCATTGTTGATGTGCTGGAAAAGACTGCGCCGCAAGATTATTGCCAGTTTAATACCCATCAGAAAGATCAATTAGGAGCATTGATTAACCATATCAATGCATTATCAAAACTGATCAACAAGAAAATCCAGTAATGAGCAATAACCATAATGCAGTTGGCGATCAGCTTATCGGCAGCGCGGTTAACGCCATTAATCAGACCCGCATTGATAATGAACTGGTAAAACTATCGCAGCAGGATCGTGCATTTGAGTTGGCTGGCGAACAAATGCAAAAGGTGCGTGATTTCATCGCATCACCGGGTAACATCCTGGGCTCTATGAGCACCAAACACGGTGAGATTGCTGAGCAGGTAGAGGTTGGCGTACGCAACTCTCGCCAGGCAATAGAAGAAAGTGTTCAGGATGCCTCAGATCTTAGCGCCACGTTTGACGGAGTGGGTCGAACCGCTCCGGCAGATTATATGATAGATGGCATTGACGTACAGTCAAAGTTTATCAACGGAGTTAATAATAACCTGAATCATGTCCTTCAGCACATGGAAACCTATCCCAATTTCACCCAGGGAGAATCCTTTTACCATATCCCCAAAGACTCCTGGCAAACGATTCAGGATGTTATTGGTGGAAAGTCGGTGGAGGGCTTGAGCGAAAAAACAATACAGGCTATCAGGGATAAAGTTGCGGAAATTGAAAGTACAACGGGAAGATCCTTTAATGATGTCGTGCATCCTGGAATCTCGGATTACAAAGATGTTCAGTGGGGAAAAATTGACGAAACGCTTGATAATCATGATCAGGAATTAGCGGAACAGAACGAGGAAAAAAAAGCAGAAATTATTGATGATCACCAACCTTCCCTAAGTGAAGGTATGCGCGCAACCACAATGGGAGCAGCTTTCGGTGGAACCTTTGCTCTTGTAACGGGTATATATAGCAAATATCGTGACGGTAAAAATATATTTCGTGGAGAGTTCAATGGACAGGACTGGCAGGATGTCGGCTTAGATACATTGAAAGGTGCCGCTATCGGCGGTGTGTCTGCCGGGGCAATTTATACCCTGACCAATTATGCCTCTCTGGGAGCCCCGTTCGCCAGCGCGCTGGTCACTGCCGCTAAAGGTGTAGGCAATCTTGCTCTCTCCTATCAGCGCGGTGAGATTAATGCTGATGAATTTACCGATCTTGGCCTTATCATCTGCGCGGAATCAGCCATTGTTGGCGCAATGTCTGTCACAGGTCAGGCAATCATCCCTGTACCTGTTTTGGGGGCATTGGTTGGTTCTATCTCAGGGAAGTTTATGGTTACCGTAGCTAAAAATCTGGACTGTAAAGCACGCCAATTGCTGGCGAAAAAAATGGAACAATTTACATGTCGCTTAAGTGAGATTGAGCAGAAAGCACTTAACCGAATTCTGAACGAGTTCGCGGCGCTAGGCGAGCTCACCGCAGCTGCATTTAACGTGGAAAACAACCGCCAGTTGCTGGAAGCAAGCATCACGCTTGCCCAAGCTCACGGTGTTGAAGAGGCGAAGATAATCAAAAATGCGGATGACCTTGACACATTTATGATGGCATAGCACTCGAATAAAAATTACAGCAAGGATAAAACCACAATGCTACAGATAATTGGTGCGTTAATTTTACTGGCAATAGGGTTTGTTATTATAAAAGCGTTATTTAAGGCATCGCTCAATATTCTAGGTGTGATATTAGGATTGGGTGCATTGATTGTTGCGGGCCCACCTTTATTGGCGGGCTATATTGTAGAGCGAGTAACCTATGCGCTGCACTCACGTTGGCTGCTGGGTGTACCTCTTGCCATAGCAGGAATGGTGATTAGCTTTATGTGGGGACTTGATGGTAAACATATTGCCTACGAAGCTTATTCATTTGATTCAATGAAATTTATTTTAACCGCTGCATTTGCCAGTGGCCTGCTTGCAGTACCTGTACAAACCAAGGCTATTCTACAAAACGGGCTTATACCAGCCGATATCAATGCCAAACTTAAAGAGTATTATTGCTGTTTTTATACGTCTTACTTTTTGATGGCCTGCTCTGCGGCCACACCGTTTATAGCCTGGCAATATAATATCTCTTCTTCACTGATGTGGTGGGCAGGATTGCTATACTGGATTGCAGCCTTACTGACACAGTTCTATGCAGCAAGCCAAATTCAGGAGCTCAAGAAGTTAACTAATGCCATCAATACGGGGTTAAATGAGCATAAAGGGATCAATAACCAACTTTGGCTGACGGAACTAAAAGAAGGAAGTAACCTCTCAGCGGAATTCGTAGAGACTATCTATTTGAAATTGGTCTCACAGCATATTTTTCAAGGTGACACTCGTGAGCAGGATCTGGCTGGTGAAAACTGGCTTTTGAATGATGCCTGGTATGAACGAAAAATGGCTGAATTTAATGAGCAGTTAAACAGTAAAATTGTACATTCATCAGATGAGCTAAAAAGTCTTTTTGGTAATAGGCTGAATTTACCCTCTGCAGCGAATGATGATCTCCTGAACCGTTATCTTGATGGTGGGAACTATTATTCTTTTTCGGATGGCCGAAAATTTGTCTCGTTTCACTATGTCGACGAGCTTTGTACCTGCACTTCATGCGGTTTGAGTGAGATTAAAAGCGCAAAACTCCGGGACGGTGATGGGAGCCAGGAATGGTATTGCTCTGATATTTGCCGGGAAACGGAAAAACTCTGCATTGAAATTCACAAGCGCCCACAGGCTGAATTTATTTCCAGTGCAGCAACAAACGGTCTGATTCTCATGACACTCCCGGAGGCCTGGAATACTAACGAAAAAATGTTTGCGGTGGGAGGACAAGGACATGGTTTTGCAGCCGAACGGGGAAATCATCTTACGGATAAAATCCAACTAAAAGATGCACATATTCTCGGTGATGATAATGCGAAAAATGGTGCAGACAGGCTGGTTAACGGTTCAGAGATTCAGACCAAATACTGTGCAACTGCTGCACGTAGCGTAGGTGCTGGTTTTGACGGACAAAACGGTATTTATCGCTATTATGACAGTAACGGAGCCCCAATGCAGTTAGAGGTTCCTAAAGACCAGTATTCGAAAGCGCTTGAAACGATGGAGAACAAAATTCGCGATGGCAAAGTCCCCGGCGTTACCGATCCTGCAGAAGCCACAAAGCTTGTGCGTCAGGGACACCTGACTTATAGCCAGGCACAAAACATCACTAAATTTGGCACGTTCGAATCGATCACTTACGACATTGCGGAAGGGTCTATCATCAGCCTCGCAGCTGGAGGTATCAGCTTCGGTCTGACAGCTTCTATTTTCTACCTCAATACCGGCGATCGTAAGGCTGCATTGCAAACGGCAGCAATACAGGCAGGTAAAACATTTATCCGCACACTGACAGTTTATGTGACGGTACAGCAATTACATCGTATCAGTGCCGTTCAGGGGTTACTTAAAAATATTGATTTTGCCGCTGCCAGCCCGACAGTTCGTAATGCGCTTCAACAGGGAGTCGGGGCTAACAATCTCAACTCCCTTAACAAGATGATGCGTGGCACACTAGTTACCTCTTTCGCACTGGTCGCCGTGACCACTGGTCCGGATATGATCAAAATGGTGCGAGGTCATATTTCTGGAGCACAGTTTATAAAAAATCTGGCAATTACTTCATCTGGTGTAGCTGGGGGTGCAATTGGTTCTATTGCTGGCGGAATGATGCTTAGTCCATTAGGCCCTTTCGGTGCTTTAGCGGGACGCGCAGCTGGTGGCTTGTTAGGTGGAATGATTGCCACAGTGATTTCCAAAAAAATAGCGGGTGCACTGGTTGAAGACGACCGAGTAAAAGTGCTGGCTCTCATCCAGGAACAGGTTACATGGCTTGCAACAAGTTTCATGCTTACAGAACACGAACTTGAAAACCTGAACGCGAATCTGGCAACAGTAATTGACCAAAAAGCCCTGGAGGTTATCTTCGCCGCAAAAGAGCAAGACCGAGCAACGGCCAATATGCTGATTAAACCACTTGTTGTAAGTGTGGTTAAGCAACGACCAGTCCTGAGCTATGAACAATCGCAAATCGGCGAAATGGTTGATCAACTTGATACATCGGTTTCATTATCTGCAGTTGCCTAATGAAAGGTATAAATTCATTACCATCGTGATATGGTGCTCCAGATGAAGCAAACTTAGATGCAATTAACCACATGATACTATTGCAAAATCTAGAAAAGACAATGGTAATCATCATAATGAACCGGTTCGCACAGACTTGCGGAAGGGTATGGCGAATTAACAAATAAGGGGGTAATTGCCCCCTTAATGTTTATTTCAGTCGCTTACCTGCATCATCAACAACTTTCTCGCCATCTCCTGAGAGAAAGCCCCTTTCTGAGCATCAGGAAGGAAATCCAGAACAGCTTCAGAAGGACGACACAGTTTGGTTCCCAGCGGCGTCCTAATGAAAAGAAGAAATAGTAGAGGCTACGCGATTTCACTCTGCATGAACTTAAGATTAATTAAATCAATAGGATAGAAGAAAATAGTGCGATAATAGGAATAAAACATCATGATTTAAATGACTTTTTATTTTTTACGTTTTTAAACATACCCCCAGAAGTACCCTCACATTGTTTTTCGTCATGATTAATCGTTCGTTTTTTACTCATGATAATGAATCCACCCAGCTTCAAACTTCAGCGAGTTGTCGCTATCCTTGATAACAATAACAAAAGGATAAAACTGATGACTATACAAGATTGCTTCGATGCTGCCAGGGCGCAGTTTATACAGGAAAATCAGGCACTACTTCTAGAAATTGAGCACGAAGCTACTCGTCACGCCATAAACCTGGGGCTGACCGAAAGCGAGTTCATGGAATCCGAACTGTCACACAATTTCGCATCCTCTCTTGATCGATTCAGTAAGGGGCAGGATACCGCAGTAACAGTAATCAAAATGTTTGCTCCAAATGAAACCATCAGAAAAGAGCTTCTCATCGAACACCTTTCAAAAGTAGCAAGCAGTATAGGGATATCGCTGGAGGAGTATCTCAACTTAAACCGTATGGATATGAACAATCTTTAATAATACTCCGTCACTCCATTTTCTTAGATTTCTGGTGTAAGCACTTTTTCTATTACGCCAGTTTCCTAGCTTTATGGGAAGAGAACATCACGATTTCGCCAGAAACTAAAGAAACTGGCGTAATAATAGAGATTCTGCGTTTTGGCATCACATAGACTTCGCGAAAGTCGCATCGTCCTTGTATAAAATCTATGATCAACACAATGCCGGTGAAATCCAGTTATCCGGCCGAGCGTTTTGTTCGTGGTTTTGCGCGCTTCTGGCGCTCAACCCAATTATCAATTTCTAGCCGGTTATACATGATTGGACTGTTATCTTTTGGCTGGCAGTCACCAGAGTAGTGCCTATACTCCCGGCCTTCCATCCAGGACTTCTCCCGAGCAGATTTGATGCCATGTTTAGTTAGCCCTGTGATTGCCATCAACAGCTCTTCGGATACTCACTTATTAGGAACTAGTTGAATTATGCTCTTCTCTGACATGCAACCACCATTGAGCTTGACTCATCATGCCGGTGATCATATCGAAGACACTATTTTTGAACGTGAACAGACCCAAGCTATGGAAATTCTTTCATGTGTACTCAAAAAGTGTTAGTTCAGTCGGTTCAATTTGTAAAGACATTTGTTTTTAAATGAATTATTTCCAAAAATTGAACCAACACTCCCCGATTTTGAACCAACACACCGACGAATAGTCACCATGGATGGGAGCAATGCAGACCGAATCCACCAGCACAAGACTTGTCTGGTTCTGGGTTGGTGCTAATCACTTAGTACGCCGCGGCAATGGTTTATTCCATTTGTACGCAGGTCCGTTCATCATCTCCCAGTAACGTATCACTGCCGTTTTCCCTTACGTAATCTGCCGCTGAACTTCACGCAGTTCTACCGGCTGAGCTGATGGCTATCATGTTCAAGCTTAGCAATGGTCAGTAACTCGATTTCGCATGGTGTCATAGCATCTCTCCCTGCTGGTAGTGATCAACATTGCAATGCCCACAGGTCAATATTTCATTGGTCCACAATAGGTAAAATCTATGTGTCAAACCGCACTTGCACCATGCAAAATATATGTTTGTTACCCAACCTCGTAATTGGTGCAATAAGCCCTATACAAACACTTACCATTTAGATGTTTCAAAATCGATCCGCAATTCTTGACAGTTAATAAGACAGTGAGTTAATACAACAATTGATGCCCTTAATAAACGCTCATCTCTTTCTTTCTGTGCTTCTGATAGTTCAGAATGCTTTCCTCCATGAAACAAATTATTTCTCACCCGCCGAGTAAGTGATATTGCTTCGGCATAGTTATCATTAGGACGAGAGGGTTTGGTATTTTTAAAGGAAAGATCATATGTCTGGACTTTTGGAGGGCTGCCTACTAAATCTCTAACAGCACTCTCAAGCTTACCACTTGTTTTTAAACACAATTTTGGTGCAAGCTTATTTATCAACTCATCCCAATTCGGCTCAACTCGATCCTTCTTAGGGTCCTGACTCTTAGGTGCCTTATATTTCCCACACTCCTTCATGGCGAACTCAAACCGTGAGAAAATCGCAAAGAATTCACATACCAAATTTTTATTTAAATTACTTAACGAAAAAATATTAACAATCTCATAATCGCCATCTTTTTCTACAATTATTTCACTCATGCTCTTCATTCCGTTACTGTTGATTTACAATCTTCATATTGGTTCTTTAATGCTGAGCTTAACAAATTTTTTCATTTTCCTATTCCAGGATTTGTAATACACTCGCAACTCAATTTTGTATACTGATTTAATCATATATTCAACATACTTACCATAAAATCACCATCGGCACTAATTTCCTTTGTAAGTATCCCAGCTTTAGTTCCACACACTTTTTGAGTTTTCCGTTTTCTCAGCCATCAGCCGATATTCTTCCGGCGTCAGGTTATTCAGGGATTCATGGTACCGCTCGCTGTTGTATTCATTCAGCCAGCGTTCCGTTATTTCCCGTGCTTCATTCAGTGTTCTGAACAGATAAAAATCCAGTATTTCAGTCCGGTACGTCCGGTTAAACCGTTCGATAAATGCGTTTTGCGTCGGTTTGCCTGGCTTGATAAATTCCAGCATCACGACATGCTCTTCAGCCCATTGTGCCAGAGCCAGTGATATCAGTTCCGGCCCGTTATCCATCCGCATCTTCAGTGGATATCCACGGTTTGCTACTATTCTGTCCAGCACCCGCACGACCCGTTGCGCCGGGATATTCAGGTCAATTTCGATAGCCAGCGCTTCACGGTTAAAATCATCGACAACATTGAAAGTCCGAAAACGTCGGCCACATGTCAGCGCGTCGTGCATAAAATCAATCGACCAACTTTGGTTCAGTGCTTCCGGCGTTGCCAGCGGAGCCGGATTGCGCACCGGCAAGCGTTGTTTACCCTTACGACGAAAATTGAGTTTTAGCAGACAGTAAATCCGGTGTACACGCTTGTGGTTCCAGACGTGCCCCTGCCTGCGAAGCACCTGAAAAAGCTTCTTAAATCCGTAGCGAGGATAGTGTTCAGCTGCCTCGGTCAGCCTCTGGATCACCGGTTCATCACGTCGTGTATCCGGTTGATAACGAAACACCGTCCTGCTCAGCGATAACGTCCTGCATGCCTGGCGTATGCTCATCGTAAATTGCGTGGTCAGATAGTTGACGAGCTCACGCTTTATCGCTGGTTTTAAAGCTTTTTTTCTATGACGTCTTTCAGCGTCCGGCATTCCAGACTCAGATCGGCAAACATCTGCTTCAGACGACGATTCTCGTCTTCAAGATCTTTGATCTTTTTGATATCAGCGGCTTCCATACCGCCATATTTCGCCTTCCAGTTGTAATAGCTGGCTTCAGAAATAGCAGCCTCACGACACACATCTTTGACGGTTCGACCAGCTTCTACAGATTTCAGAACGGCAATGATCTGGTGCTCGGTGAATCGGATCTTACGCATAGCGATCTCCTCAGGTGACATAATCAGTATGTCGGAAGATCTCTAAAAATGAATGGGCCGTTTTGGTGGGATACTTACACCTTCATGCACCTGCATTAAAACCGCCCCCTGAAGCGGGCAGGCGTGGCGGGGAGAGCATTGCGCGCTGGAAATATAAATAATTATATATTCCACTTAAAGTAAGTACCGATTTGAAGAACGATGACAATTACGTGTTAAAGCCACCTTTTTACGCGGCCTTAACACATTAATCTAAAAATCACCAAACGAATTAATCAGCGACAAACTTATATAAATCATAGGCTTTTACTTTTTTTGCTTCAATTGTTTTCATAATACTGGCTTTGATTTCATTAATTTTTGAAACAGAAGCACCTTTGCCATTAAATGCTTTAAAATCAATAACAAGCTCAGCAACTTCTGATTTCTTAGTTGAATACTCCGGAAATTCATATGAGATCTTACACTCTGCGTCATAGTCAATATCTTGCATTGTGTAACTGGCCACGAGCTTTGATATTTTCAGATTTGGGTGAAGGCTTTTATTTCTGAAGAATATTGACTCACCTAAAGTACCTTTTAGTTTTAATTCTTCAATATTTCTTTCTAACCACTTTAGATCATCTGGAAAAGTGGTTGTTTCATCCGGATAGAAATCAACATCTATAATTTTTTGAAAATAAAATTCGTTTTGGACATGAGATTTGGCAATATTCTCAAGAAATTGTATTCTTTTAGCATTATCAAAATGATTAAACTGAATTTTTAATATCTCAGAGTTTTGCTTAATATGTCCTTGGGCCTTCAAATGGGAATTTAACCTTCTCAGTATTTTATCTGCAACTAACTTTGTTTCTTGAGATGTGTGATTGAGAGAAATATTTACTTCGACATCATCTTTCTTCTCACTATTTTTTTCCAATTCAATTCTACCAGAAAAATACTGTTCTGCTTCATGCCAACCATTCATTAGATCTATACGTTTTATGGTGAAGTCTAAAGCTATAGAATCATCATTATCTTTTACATAAAAGTCAGAAACATTTGTCACTTCATAATTACAAAAAGGATCATCTACCAAATCAGATAGGTTGAAATCATCACCTATAGAATCAATTAAAGACTCTTCTGAGTCCCATTTCAGAGTCCTCATGTTAATTTTTGTGCTATGTTCTTTGGTTTTAATTCTATCCTGAAGGAAATAGTACTCCGACGGACTCACTAGAGTTTTAATCAATAATGGAACCGTATTATTTTTTTCGTCACTAGAACAAAATACTCCCCTCCCTCGTAATACGGACTTCACTTCACTTTTACTTATCTTTGATTGAGACAAGAGAGTTTTTAAATTATCGCCACTTGGCAAAATCATAGAGTCCATTATCTTACCCTCTAAAATCGGTATTGTAAGAATCAATTTCAATATTTATCTCTCTGTCAAGAGATAAACGCAATCTGTCCAAATCTTCTTTAGCATTCAGCTTGTTATAATGACTAAATACGAATAAAAGATTTTTAGATATATCAGCTACTAAATCCCTTGTACATGATAGTAAATGCTCAATACCATTAGTGGAAAATGGTTCAGATGAAACCAAACAAATAATAGGTTGTTCTTGATTACCTCTTTCAATGACAAAAGGAATTATTGGGGAAGAAATATACTCAACTGGGAATATTTTCCCAAAATACCGCTTACCAGTAATGGTAAGATTTAGAGATGTTGGAGGATAGAAAAAATTAACTTTATCATCCCCGTATTTATTCTTTATATAAGTAATACTCTCATATAAAAAAGATGCTCTTTTATTATCCACAACATGTATAGTTCTGTATTTAAGATCACTGCTAATTTGTGAACTCTTAATAGAACTAATAATATCTTGTTTATCCGGGTTACTGTCATTATTAATGTAAAAAAGAACACCCGTATCAACTTTTTTACAACCATTATATCGACCAGCAGAAATCACCTGCTGATTGATTTCTTTTTTTAGCGAGGATTTTGCATAACACTCTATAGCTGTAGCGATATCTTCGAAATGACTTTTAAAGGTGGAAGCCACTTTAGAATAAGGATTTGAAGAATATTTTGATGATACTATCACATTCTCTATAGTCTTCGATTCTAACGGTGAATTATAGACAAATAATGCATCGATACCATGTGTGTTTTTTTCATGTTTACGCGTGTGGCAGTCAACATATTTATTTGCCGCATGGTTCTCCCATCCAAATATATTAAGAAAATGCGAGACTATGTCCTCACCATAATCCCCTACTAGTTTAGAAAACTCACCCATAAGATCATCCTTTTATGTTAAATAAAAAACTTGAATACCATTGAAGCATTGACCGCCGTTTTTCAATGTATTGAGCGTGATTATAAGTTCCTCGAATACAATTTTTATCTACGTGGGCTAATTGCATCTCAATCCATTGTGAGTCATATCCTTTCTCATGCAAGATGGTAGAAAGCGTATGCCGAAATCCATGCCCTGTAACGCGCCCAGCATATCCAATACGCTTTATGACTTGGTTGATACTAGCCTCACTCATAGGCTTGTTCGGATCGTTCCGCCCCGGAAATGCATAACGATAATTCCCTGTCATCATTTTGAGTTCATTAAGTAAATCTAACGCTTGAGACGACAGTGGCACAAGGTGTGCCCTACGCATTTTCATCCTTTCTGCTGGAATTTCCCAAATAGCGTTATCCAGATCAAACTCTGACCACAATGCCGCACGTAATTCGATGGTTCTTACACCCGTAATCATCAGTAACTTCGTAGCAATCTGGACAAGCCGACTACCTGTGTAACTGTCTAAAACACAAAGAAAATCAGGTATCTCATCAGCCTTTAAGAACGGGAAATGATTGGATTGATGTACTTCAAGAGCACTGGAGAGATCCGCAGCAGGGTTAAATTCAGCCCTTCCTGTGGCAATGGCATAACGAAAAACTTCTGAACAACGCTGCCTAACTTTGCGCATTTTCTCTAACGCGCCACGTTTCTCAATTTTACGCAGCACGTTTAACAGCTCTAACGGTTTAATTTCACCTACTGGCCTCGTCCCTACAAAAGGAAATATGTCGTTCTGAAACGCTTCCATGATGTCTGAGGCATAGCCAGCCGACCATTTAGCAGATTTCATCTGATGCCACTCTGTGGCTATCTTTTCGAACGCGCTTTCAGACTCAGTTTGCAAAGCGATCTTCTGCTCTTTAAGAACCTTACTCGGGTTCTTTCCTTCAGCAACCAGTTTTCGGGCATCGTCACGGCGTGAACGAGCATCGGCAAGTGTGATTGTTGGATAAACACCAAGCGAGATCATTTTGGGTTTACCGGCATAGCGATAGCGGAACCGCCAACTCTTGCTTCCATTGGGTTCTATAAGCAATGACAACCCTTGCCCATCCCCAAGTGTATAGGCTTTAGCTTCAGGCTTAGCGCGGCGAATCTGCATATCGTTTAAAAGCATGTGTATAGGAGTCCAGGACCGAACAGGAACATACACACATTCCTATACACATTCAGTACCGGATTCTACTGGATAGTTACGGACTAACATGGACTTAAAACAAGAAAAACCTTTATAAATCAGATGATTTAAGGACTAATACGGACGCTTGAGGAAGTTGAAATGGTGCCGATAATAGGAGTCGAACCTACGACCTTCGCATTACGAATGCGCTGCTCTACCAACTGAGCTATATCGGCTTTCAGGGCGCGCCACGAGCGTGACTGCGGTGTAAAAGGGTAAGGAAGATTGGGTGATGCGTCAACCACTTATCAAACTGACTGCTGGTTTTTGCATCACCCTGCTTTTAATTACGCACGAATCGTGTCGTCGCCGAAGCCGATCCACTTGTAGGTGGTTAAGGCTTCAAGCCCCATTGGGCCGCGGGCGTGCAGCTTCTGGGTGCTGACAGCCACTTCCGCGCCAAGGCCAAACTGGCCGCCGTCGGTGAAGCGAGTTGAGGCGTTGACGTATACGGCAGAGGAATCCACTTCGTTAATAAAGCGGTTCGCGTTGCGCAGCGTGCGGGTCAGGATGGCGTCCGAATGCTGGGTGCCGTGCTCGCGAATGTGGGCGATGGCATCGTCCAGGTCGGCCACCACTTTCACGTTCAAATGCAGCGACAGCCATTCGTCGTTGTAGTCCGCTTCTTTCACCGTCTCCACCGCCGCCGGGCCGTTTTGCAGCACAGGCAGCGATTTCTCGTCAGCATGCAGGGTCACGCCAGACTCGGCCATTTGCTTGCTCAGCGCAGGCAGGAAGCTGTCGGCAATCGCCTGGTGCACCAGCAGCGTTTCCACCGTGTTGCAGGTGCTCGGGCGCTGGGTTTTGGCGTTAACGATGATTTTCAGCGCCGGTTCAAACTCGGCGGTGTCGTCCACCACGATGTGGCACACACCGATACCGCCGGTGATCACCGGGATCGTCGACTGTTCGCGGCAAAGTTTATGCAGGCCCGCGCCACCGCGAGGGATCAGCATGTCGATGTAGCGATCGAGGCGCAGCATTTCGGTCACCAGCGCACGGTCGGGGTTTTCAATCGCCTGGACCGCCGCTTTCGGCAGGCCGCACTCTTCCAGCGCCTGCTGGATCACCGCCACCGTGGCGTTGTTGGTGCGCCAGGTTTCTTTCCCGCCGCGCAGAATGGCGGCGTTGCCGGTTTTCAGGCACAGAGAGGCAACGTCTACGGTGACGTTCGGCCGGGCTTCATAAATCACGCCCACCACGCCGAGCGGCACGCGGCGACGTTCGATGCGCAGCCCGCTGTCCAGCAGCCCGCCGTCAATCACCTGCCCTACCGGATCGGCGAGATTGCAAACCTGGCGCACGTCGTCGGCGATGCCTTTCAGGCGGGCCGGGGTGAGCTGCAGGCGGTCAAGCATGGCTTCGCTGAGGCCGTTTTTACGCGCCTCGTCCACGTCCTGCTGGTTCGCGGTCAGGATATGTTCCGCACGCGCTTCAAGGTAGTCGGCAATTTTTTCCAGCACGCGGTTCTTCTCGCGCCCGGAGAGCAGTGCCAGCTGGTAAGAGGCCTCTTTTGCCGCTTTGCCCATTTGTTCAAGCATTTATCTGCTCCTTAATTAACAATCATGTCGTCGCGATGCACGGCCACCGGGCCATATTCATAGCCGAGGATGTCGTCGATTTGCTGGGAGTGGTGCCCGGCAATACGGCGCAGGGCGTCGCTGTTGTAGCGGCAAACGCCGTGGGCGATGTCGCGCCCTTCCAGGCTACGAATGCGAATCACCTCACCACGGGAGAAGTTACCGCTCACGCTTTTGATGCCTTTAGGCAGCAATGAGCTTCCGCGTTCCAGAATAGCGGACAATGCGCCGTCATCCACGGTGATTTCACCGGCTGGCGGGGCGCCGAAGATCCAGCGTTTGCGGTTCTCCAGCGGAGACTGCTGCGCGTGGAAGCGTGTACCGACGGGGTTCCCGGCCATCACGTCGCCAATAACGCCAGGCTTGCTGCCTGCGGCGATGATCACGTCGATGCCAGCGCGGCAGGCCACGTCCGCAGCCTGCAGTTTAGTGCCCATGCCGCCTGTGCCAAGGCCAGAAACGCTGTCGCCTGCAATGGCGCGCAGCGCGTCGTCGATGCCGTGCACTTCTTTGATCAGTTCCGCTGCCGGGTTGTTACGCGGGTCAGCGGTATACAGGCCCTGCTGGTCGGTGAGCAGCAGCAGCTTGTCGGCCCCGGCCAGAATCGCCGCCAGCGCAGAAAGGTTGTCGTTATCGCCCACTTTGATTTCCGCCGTCGCCACGGCGTCGTTTTCATTAATGACCGGCACAATGTTGTTATCTAACAGAGCTCTGAGCGTGTCGCGGGCATTAAGGAAGCGCTCGCGGTCTTCCATATCGGCGCGGGTGAGCAGCATCTGCCCGACGTGAATGCCGTAAATAGAGAACAGCTGTTCCCAAAGCTGAATCAGGCGACTTTGCCCTACCGCGGCCAGCAGCTGCTTGGACGCGATGGTGGCGGGGAGTTCGGGGTAACCGAGGTGTTCACGCCCGGCGGCAATCGCCCCGGAGGTCACAATCACAATACGATGCCCCGCCGCGTGCAGCTGGGCACACTGGCGAACCAGTTCAACAATATGGGCGCGGTTCAGGCGGCGGGAGCCACCGGTTAATACGCTGGTGCCTAGTTTTACGACCAGCGTCTGGCTGTCACTCATGATTCTCTGCCGTTTCTACAAAAAGGGGAAATTAAAAAGCCAGATGACGTTGTAACAGGACTCGCGCGGCTTGCCAACAGGCGCGTGGGAAAAGGGCTAATAAGCGAAAAGCGATCGCTGAAAATAGCGGATATATTTTACATTTTTATGACATATAAACTTTATTACGTTTATTTAATCTTTCTCCTAAATTGTCATAAATCTTTAATCTGAGAACGATAAAACCCTTCCTGTTTTTAGCGGGAGCCCGACTCCTGGAACAATTTTGCAAGCTTTCATCATTCTTGGGATAACAAATGAAAAAGAGCACACTGGCATTAGTGGTAATGGGCATCGTGGCTGCTTCTGCTTCTCAGGCAGCCGAAGTTTATAACAAAAACGGCAACAAGGTTGACCTGTACGGCCGCGTAAAAGCTGAACATTACTTCAGCGACAACACCGGCTCTGACGGCGACCAGACCTACGCTCGCCTGGGCTTTAAAGGTGAAACTCAGATTAACAGCCAGCTGACCGGTTACGGCCAGTGGGAATACCAGATTGCGGGTAACAAAGCAGAAAACGACTCTACCGGCACCAAAACTCGCCTGGCGTTCGCGGGCCTGAAAGCCGGTGACTACGGCTCATTCGACTACGGTCGTAACTACGGCGTGCTGTACAACATCGCCTCTTACACCGATATGATGCCAGAGTTCGGCGATGACTCGTTCGTCAGAACCGACACCTTCATGACCGGCCGTGCGACCGGCGTGGCGACTTACCGCAACAACAACTTCTTCGGCCTGGTTGACGGCCTGAAGATGGCTCTGCAATACCAGGGCAAAAACGGGGCTGACAGCGCGAACACCCGCAGCGACACCTCTCGCCAGAACGGTGACGGCTTCGGCACCAGCCTGTCTTACGACATCGCTGACACCGGCCTGAGCGTGGGCGCAGCCTACGCCAACTCTAACCGTACCAACGCGCAGAAAGCGTCTGTTTACGGTAAAGGCGACAAAGCTGAAGCCTGGACCACCGGCATCAAGTACGACAAGAACAACGTTTACCTGGCAACCATGTATGCTGAAACCCGTAACATGAACCCAATCAGCGTCCCGGGTTCCCTGGCCGGCACCAGCAGCAGCGTGTCTGGTTTTGCTAACAAAAACCAGGCGTTCGAAGCCATCGCTCAGTACCAGTTCGACTTCGGCCTGCGTCCATCCCTGGGCTATGTTCAGTCTAAAGCGAAAGACATCGAAGGGATTGGTGATGCGGATCTGGTGAAATACATCGACGTGGCCGCCACCTACTACTTCAACAAAAACATGTCTGCGTTTGTTGATTACAAAATCAACCAGCTGAGCGACAACAATAAGTTGAAGCTGAACAACGACGACGTTGTTGCGGTTGGTATGGTTTACCAGTTCTAATTCGCGATACTGCGGACAAAAAAATCCCCGTCAGGTTGACGGGGATTTTTTATTTTCAGGCGGAGAGTTTTAGCTTTTTTTCAGCGAAGTTCTCGGCGGGTACCAGCCCAAGCTCAAGGCTGGCGAGTAAATCTTTCAGGCGTTTGTGGAAACCGCGCAGCGTCTGCTCCAGTTTTTCGTCCACTTCTTTGTCTTTTGCCGGGGTTGCCGTCCATTTACCGTCTTTATCGAACAGGCCGAACTGCCAGGTGTAGGTAAACTGCTTTTCCTGGGCTTCCAGCACCATCCACCATCCCCAAAATTCACGTTTCTCCGGCGCGGGCTTTACGTTAACGCACACCGCCAGGCAATCGAAGAAGAAACGGTTATCTGCACACTGCTCTTCCCGGATGTACGGGCCAAGCGCGGCGAACTTTCTGATCAGTCTACTTTTCGGGTGTCCACTCGGTAACGTCATTACGATCTCCTGTTGTGAAGCAACTGTTTTAGCAAACAGCCAAAATTTAGCAAATATTTAACGTAATCTTTGTTTCACCCAGCCGGTAATTTCTTTAAGCGCTTTGTCAAAGTTTTGATACACCGGGTTAAACGGGATCTGGAGTAATTTGCCGTCGGCAGATGACGAAGTGATTAAACGAGATTCTTCTTCCGGGCTGAACGGATCGTTTTCCCAAAAACCAGACAGCATTGGCGTTGGGCAGCGGCGGCCCAGTAGGCCCTGGGTTTTCAGCGAGTAGCGGTTCAGCTCCACGCTCAGCGCGCTGTCGGAGATGGTGGTCATGCCGAGGCGGCTGGCCAGCACGTCAATGTACATTTCCGGCACGTTGGCCTGGCGCTGGGGGTCGCTCAGCAGCGCGTGAACCACCGGCCCAAGGCAGGCCACGGCTTTCAGCCGCGATGCTTCCAGGTAAGCCAGGCGCACGGCAACGTTGGCGCCAAAGCGGAAGCCAAATGCCGCCACGCGTGTATGGTCCACCCACGGAATGTTGGGCAGCGCTTTTAGCACGTGCTGGTGCAGCACGCTCGAATCCTGCGTCAGCTTCCACTTCGAAGAGAAGCCGACCGACGGCATGTCGATGGTCAGCATCGCGATGCCCTGCGGCGCAAAGTATTTCTCAAACAGGCTGTAATAATCGCTCTGTAGAGCATCCAGGCCGCCGCACATCAGCACGGTAGGGAATGGCCCTTCTGCCCCCTTAGGCATATGCAAGAAGCCGCTGATGGTGCCGCCGCCGCTCATCGGGAACTCAAGCTCGCGCAGCCCGCCAGACAGCCGGGGAGCAGCTTCTTCGTAAGCGCGGTTAGCCAGGACCTGAGCCTGCTCGGCCAGCGCATCCCCTTTCAGGTGCGGGTAGGCCGCAATGCTGTAAAGGTTCGCAGCCTGTAGCCAGCATTTGCCGATTTTCTCTTCGTCGGTTTCCTGTCCCGCGCGCTGCTGCCAGAGCATCGCCTGCTTCGACCATTCGTAGATCCAGTTGCCGCCGCGGTAGCCCATCACGGTATCAAACTGCTCGTCGTTAGTTCGCTCGGCTTCCGTACAGGCAATCCGGGCCTGAACTTCAAGGATTTCACGTGGATCGACCCCACGCCAGATCCACATCAGGCGATTGATCATGCGATACCAGTGAGGCACGTTTTTGCCGTCCAGCGTAGACTGAATCGCCGGCGTTGCGGTATGCCGCGCACGACGCACCAGCGTGGACGTTTCCGGGTGTTTGAATCTTGGCTTAAAGAGGGTTTCGCTTAGGTTGGCCTGCGACATCGTTTCACTGCCTCCATGAATACGAGAAACGTCGCTATTGTAGCCTTATACGGCCTAAATAACACAAACGCCCGGCAGTGCCGGGCGTAAAAGAATGCAAAACTTTGGTATGGAGATTAACGGCCGGCCAACGGCGGCACGAACACCACGCCCATATCCCACGGCTGCTCAATCCAGGTGTCCTGCGGGATATCAATCACGTAATCGTCCACCAGCGGCTGCCCGGCTGGTTTGGCGAAGATGGTGACGAAATGAGCTTTCGGATACATTTCGCGAATCGCCACTGCGGTACCGCCGGTATCCACCAGGTCATCAATCACGATGAAGCCTTCACCGTCGCCTTCCGCACGCTTCAGCACGGTCAGCTCACGCTGGTTGTCGTGGTCGTAGCTGGAGATGCAAACGGTATCAACATGGCGAATACCCAGTTCACGAGCCAGCAGCGCGCCCGGCACCAGGCCACCACGGCTAACGGCAATAATGCCTTTCCACTGTTCGGCTGGCAGCAGACGCTGAGCCAGTTTGCGGGCGTGAATCTGCAACATGTCCCAGGTGACGACGTATTTTTCGCTCATGTGAAGTATCCCGGCCTGTAAATAACGGCTTAAAAAGTATTCGAAGGGGTTTTGGTTGCGCGAGATTATAGAGATCTGGCGCACTAAAAACCAGTGCTGCGGGCTATTGGCAGCCGATTTTGCTCTTATTCAACCTTCACGCAACAAAAGAAAGTGGTATTCTCAGGACATCGCGCAAGCCGTGCTTGTGGTGTAAATGAACCCGGCCTAAAACGTGACCGGTAAGCCAAAAAAATGACTCCAGGGAGACTCAACGTGTCTGAATTGTCTCAATTATCTCCACAGCCGCTGTGGGATATTTTTGCCAAAATCTGTTCTATTCCGCACCCGTCCTATCACGAAGAAGCGCTGGCGGAACACATCCTGTCCTGGGCAAAAGAAAAAGGCCTGCACGTAGAGCGCGACCAGGTGGGTAACATCCTGCTTCGCAAGCCAGCCACTCCAGGCATGGAAAACCGCAAACCTGTGGCGCTTCAGGCGCACCTCGATATGGTGCCGCAGAAGAATAACGACACCGTGCACGACTTCGCCAAAGATCCAATCCAGCCGTACATCGACGGCGAGTGGGTCAAAGCGCGCGGCACCACTCTGGGTGCGGACAACGGCATTGGTATGGCGTCCGCGCTGGCGGTGTTGGCTGACGACTCTGTAGAGCATGGCCCGCTGGAAGTGCTGCTGACCATGACCGAAGAAGCCGGCATGGACGGCGCGTTTGGCCTGCAGGCTGGCTGGATGCAGGCAGATATCCTGATCAACACCGACTCCGAAACGGAAGGTGAGATCTATATGGGCTGCGCGGGCGGCATCGATTTCATCACTACGCTGCCGCTGCAGCGTGAAGCGGTTCCAGCCGGTTTTGAAACCATCAAGCTGACTATCAAAGGGCTGAAGGGCGGCCACTCCGGGGCAGATATCCACCTGGGCCTGGGTAACGCCAACAAGCTGCTGGCTCGCTTCCTGCTTGCTCACGCTGCGGAACTGGATGCTCGCCTGCTTGACCTGAACGGCGGCACCCTGCGTAACGCAATCCCGCGTGAAGCCTTCGCCACGCTGGCTGTACCAGCCGCGAAAGCCGCTGAGCTGAAGTCTGCGGCTAACGACTACCTCGCAGTTCTGAAAAACGAACTGTCTGCGGTAGAGAAGAACATCACCGTGCTGGTGGAAGCCACAAGCTCCGACAAACAGGCGCTGACCGCTAAAACTCGCGACACCTTCCTGCACCTGCTGAACGCGACGCCAAACGGCGTGATCCGTAATTCCGACGCGGTGAAAGGCGTGGTTGAGACGTCCCTGAACGCGGGCGTCGTGACCATGAGCGACGACAGTGCAGAAATCATCTGCCTGATTCGCTCCCTGATCGACTCCGGTAAAGACTACGTGGTTAGCGTGCTGGAATCACTGGGCGAGCTGGCCGGAGCGAAAACCGTGGCGAAAGGCAGCTACCCTGGCTGGCAGCCGGACGCAAACTCTCCGGTGATGGGTCTGGTGCGTGAGACTTACCAGAAGCTGTTCAACAAAACCCCGAACATTATGGTTATCCACGCCGGTCTGGAATGCGGTCTGTTCAAAAAACCTTACCCGGAGATGGATATGGTTTCCATCGGGCCAACCATTACCGGCCCACACTCCCCGGACGAGCAGGTTCACATTGAGAGCGTGGGCCAGTACTGGACGCTGCTGACCGAGCTGCTGAAGGCGATTCCGGCGAAGTAATTTTTACCCTCACCCTAACCCTCTCCCTAAAAGGGAGAGGGGATTTTCTTTATCCACCTTAATTTCAGCGACAAGCTGGTTTTCCTCCCTCTCCCTGAAAGAAGAAGGGATTTTCTTTGTTCGCCTGATTTTTAGCGACAAGTCTGTTTTTCCTCACTATCCCTGAAAGGGAGAGGGGATTTTCTTTGTCCGCCTGACTTTTAGCGACAAGTCTGCTTTTCCTCACTATCCCTAAAAGGGAGAGGGGAGTTTCTTTGTTCACCTTAATTTCAGCGACAAGCTGGTTTTCCTCCCTCTCCCTGAAAGAAGAAGGGATTTTCTTTGTTCGCCTGACTTTCGGTTTTCCCCTTCTCCCTTCCAGGGAGAAGGCCGGGATGAGGGGCATGTTTACAGCCCCAGCAACAGCTGCCTTTCCAGCTGCGGGTCGAGCAGGGTCACGTGCAGCCCCACCAGCCGAACACCTCGCCCTCCCCTTCGTTCTGCCCACGTTTTGCGGGCGGTGGCGATCAGGTCTTCTTTATTCAGCTTCGGCCAGACGTGCTCCTGGGTCGTCAGCTGGAAATCGTTAAATTTGAGCTTGATGCCCTGGCGGGCGATGCGCAGGTCGGCGCGTTCTTTGGCCAGCCGCCGCTCAAGCTCCGGGTACAGGCGCTCGATAATCTCTTCGCATTCGTGCCACTCGTGAATGTCTTCCGCCAGCGTACGCTCCACGCCAACCGACTTTCTCTGGCGATCGTTACTGATTTCCCGCTCATCAATCCCCTGGCTGCGCTCCCACAGTACCCGACCAAATTTGCCGAAGCGCTTTAACAGCATCGCCAGGTCGGCATTTTGCACGTCGGCACAGGTTCGCAGGCCAAGCGTTTCCAGCTTTGCTACCGTCACTTTGCCAACGCCGGGGATCTTCCCTAACGGCAGCGTCGCTAAAAAGTCAGGCACCTGTTCGGGCGTAATCACGAACTGGCCGTTCGGTTTATTGAGATCGGAGGCAATCTTCGCCAGAAACTTGATCGGCGCAATGCCCGCCGAGGCGGTCAGGTTTAGCTCGTCGGAAATAGCCTGCCGAATATCACGGGCAATTAACGTCGCCGAGCCCTGGCAATGGCCGCAGTGGGTGACGTCCAGATAAGCTTCATCCAGCGACAGAGGCTCAATGAGCGGGGTATAGCGGGAGAAAATTTCACGAATATGGTTGGAGGCTTCTTTATACGCGTCGAACCGGCCCGGCAGCAGAGTGAGGTGCGGGCAGAGTTTTAGCGCCATCGCGGTCGACATCGCGCTGCGCACGCCGTATTTTCTGGCGGGGTAATTCGCCGTGCTGATCACGCCTCGCCGTTGGGCGCTGCCACCAATCGCCAGCGGGATATCGCGCAGGGCCGGATTATCACGCATCTCAACGGCGGCAAAAAAGCAGTCCATATCGACATGAATGATTTTGCGCATGCTCACTCAACCAGAAAAATAACACTGGATAAGTATACAGCTTATTTTCGATATGGGGAAATCGCCGTGGAGCGGCCAGAACATAAAAGCAAGCGACATGACGATCGGCAAAAAGTGACCTGGCGCTAAAACTCCAATTGATTCCAATAAAATGTGTAAACGCCCCAGTCTGGAACTTGCGAAAATCAACCACAATGCTAATGTGAGCGCAATCCTGTACAGATTTTTCTGATTTCGGGTCCCTTTAGCCGTCCTGGCTGTTAGTTGCAGGTTTATCAAGGAATCAAGCAGTATGCGTAAGATCGCACTGATTATTGCGATGCTCTCTATGCCGTTTTTCTCTTTCGCCAGCCTGCTTAATAGCAGCGGTGTCGCCGCCCCTGTCGGCAAAGATAGCAGACAGCAGCTCATGGGCTCCCCGGTTTATATTCAAATCTTTAAAGAAGAGCGCACCCTGGAACTGTGGGTGAAGATGGGCGAGCAGTATCAGCTGCTCAATAGCTATCGCATCTGTAACTATTCCGGCGGCCTGGGACCAAAACAGCGCCAGGGTGATTTTAAAAGCCCGGAAGGATTTTATAGCGTTGATCGCAGTCAGCTAAAACCGGACAGCCGCTTCTATAAAGCCATTAATATTGGCTTCCCGAACGATTTTGACCGCGCTCACGGCTATGAAGGGAAATACCTGATGATTCACGGTGCCTGCGTGTCGATTGGCTGCTACGCCATGACCGACTCCGGCATCGACGAAATTTTCCAGTTTGTGACCGGCGCTTTAGTGTTCGGCCAGCCGCGCGTTCAGGTGAGTATTTTCCCGTTCCGCATGACCGACGCCAACATGGAACGCCACAAGTACTCCACCTACATCAACTTCTGGAAAGAGCTGAAGCCAGGCTATGACTACTTCGCGGCCAACCATCAGCCGCCGGGCGTGGCCGTGGTCAGCGGGAACTACGTCATCAGCAAACCTGCCGTGATGACGCCGGTTCAGCCGCAGCTGGCTTCAAACTATAAGCTCACCGAGGCAAAATAACGCCGACTTGCCTGGCTCAATTTTGTGCCAGGTTTCGTTGGCGGTCAGCGGCTGAGTGGCAATGACCGTGACCACATCGTTCGGTGTGGTCTCTGCCTGAAAGTCGATTTCCATATCCTGATCCAGCAGTTTAGCCACGCCGAAAGGCGCTCTGCGCGTGATCCAGAACAGGTTTGTCGAGCAGAACGCCATCACGTAACGCCCGTCCGACAGCAGCATGTTAAACACGCCCTTCTCTCTCAGCTCCGCACCCAGTTCAGTAATGTAACGGAATACCGCTTCCATATTGCCCGGCGTGCGCGGGTAGCGCTGCGTGAGCTTATGCAGCAGCCAGCAAAACGCCTGCTCGCTGTCGGTTTCGCCAATCGGACGAAACGCCCCTGTATCCAACGAGCGGTAGCCTTTCAGCTGCCCGTTATGGGCATAGGTCCAGTTACGACCCCAAAGCTCGCGGGTAAACGGATGGGTATTTTCCAGCGCGACCTTGCCACGGTTAGCCTGGCGAATGTGCGCGATAACCGAGCAGGATTTAATCGGGTAGTCCTGGACGAGACGGGCGATGGGCGAGTTGAAGCTCGGCTGCGGATCTTTAAAAGTGCGACAGCCTTTCCCTTCATAGAAGGTAATACCCCAGCCGTCTTTATGGGGACCAGTTCCGCCCCCGCGCTGCACCAGACCGGTAAAACTAAAGCAGATATCCGTCGGTACGTTGGCACTCATCCCGAGCAGTTCGCACATCTTTTCTCTCCCACAACGAATGCCTCTGCCCGGAAAGAGCAGAGGACATTTCGGGCTAAGCTTTAACCATTTCTTTTTCGATTAACTGAATCAGGATGTGGATCACTTTGATGTGAATTTCCTGAATGCGATCCGCATAGCCGAAGTGCGGCACGCGAATTTCGATGTCTGCCGTACCGGCCATTTTACCGCCGTCTTTCCCGGTCAGGGTGATGACTTTCATGCCTTTCGCACGAGCAGCTTCGATAGCTTTGATGATGTTGCCTGAGTTACCGGAAGTGGAGATCCCCAGCAGCACGTCGCCTTCGCGGCCCACGGCCTCAACGTAGCGAGAGAACACGTGGTCGTAGCCGAAATCGTTACTGACGCAGGAGATGTGGCTCACGTCTGAAATCGCGATCGCCGGGTAGCCCGGGCGGTTTTCACGATAGCGGCCGGTTAACTCTTCCGCAAAGTGCATAGCATCGCAGTGTGAGCCACCGTTCCCGCAGGACAGTACTTTGCCGCCCGCTTTGAAACTGTCTGCCAGCAGCACCGCTGCGCGCTGAATGGCATGAATATTGGCTTCGTCCTTAAGGAAGTTAGTCAGCGTTTCCGCCGCTTCATTTAGCTCACTACGAATAAGATCCTGGTACATGAGGAGGTCCTTGAGGTTGGGATGAATTTCACATCCGGCAGTGTACCGGATAGCGCCGAAAGCGAGAAGCGTAACCCCGCGTGTTTAGCCGGGGTTTTCCCTTGATGGGCGGCAACAATGTGAGCGAGGTTGTAATTATTTTGTAAACACATTGCTAAAGAAAGCAACATCCACTACAACCAATACATCACAAGTGGTCAGACCTCCTACAAGCAAGGGAGCTTTCTTTATGTTGATTTTAAGTATTGTCCTTACCGTTGTTCTGCTGGGTGTGCTGTTCTATCACCAGGCAAATCTGCTGCTTAGCAGCGTGATCCTGCTGGCCTGGACCGCCGCGCTGGGCTTCGCCGGCATCTGGTCGTTCTGGGTGCTGGTTCCGCTGGCGGTGATTCTGGTGCCGCTGCTAGTCATTCCACTGCGTAAAGCGCTGATCTCCGCGCCGGTCTTCCGTGGCTTCCGTAAAGTGATGCCGCCGATGTCCCGTACCGAAAAAGAAGCTATCGACGCCGGGACGACCTGGTGGGAAGGCGATCTGTTCCGCGGCAAACCTGACTGGCAAAAACTGCATAACTACCCGCAGCCAAAGCTGACCGAAGAGGAACAGGCGTTTATTGATGGCCCGGTTGAAGAAGCGTGCCGCATGGCGAACGACTTCCAGATAACCCATGAGCTGGCCGATCTGCCTCCTGAACTGTGGGCCTACCTGAAAGAACATCGCTTCTTCGCGATGATCATCAAGAAAGAGTACGGCGGCCTCGAGTTCTCCGCCTATGCTCAGGCTCGCGTGCTGCAAAAACTGTCCGGCGTTTCCGGGATCCTGGCGATTACCGTCGGCGTGCCTAACTCCTTAGGCCCGGGCGAACTGCTGCAGCATTACGGTACCGAAGAGCAAAAAGATCACTACCTGCCACGCCTGGCGCGCGGTCAGGAGATCCCTTGCTTCGCGCTGACCAGCCCGGAAGCCGGTTCTGACGCCGGTGCTATCCCTGATAGCGGCGTGGTTTGCATGGGCGAATGGCAGGGCGAGCAGGTGCTCGGTATGCGCCTGACCTGGAACAAACGCTATATCACGCTGGCGCCTATCGCTACCGTGCTGGGCCTGGCGTTTAAACTGTCTGACCCGAAACGCCTGCTCGGCGGCGAGGAAGACCTAGGTATTACCTGTGCGCTTATCCCAACCCATACCCCGGGTGTGGAGATCGGCAAACGCCACTTCCCGCTGAACGTGCCGTTCCAGAACGGTCCAACCCGTGGGAAAGACATCTTTGTGCCGATCGACTTTATTATCGGCGGCCCGAAAATGGCCGGCCAGGGCTGGCGCATGCTGGTTGAATGTCTGTCCGTGGGGCGCGGTATTACCCTGCCGTCCAACGCCACCGGCGGCCTGAAATCCGTAGCAATGGCGACCGGCGCTTACGCTCACATCCGCCGCCAGTTCAAAATCTCTATCGGTAAAATGGAAGGGATTGAAGAGCCTCTGGCGCGCATCGCCGGTAACGCCTACGTGATGGATGCAGCCGCATCGTTGATTACCTACGGCATCGTGCTCGGCGAGAAGCCTGCTGTGCTGTCAGCCATTGTGAAGTACCACTGTACCCATCGCGGCCAGCGCGCCATTCTTGATGCGATGGATATCGTTGGCGGGAAAGGCATTATGCTCGGCGACGGTAACTTCGTGGCCCGTGCTTACCAGGGCGCGCCGATTGCCATCACCGTTGAAGGCGCCAACATTCTGACCCGCAGCATGATAATCTTCGGCCAGGGGGCAATTCGCTGCCATCCATACGTGCTGGAAGAGATGGCCGCCGCGCAGAATAACGACGTAAACGCCTTCGATAAGCTGCTGTTTAAACACATCGGCCACGTGGGCAGCAACAAAATGCGCAGCCTGTGGCTGGGCCTGACCAACGGCCTCGGCAGCAGCACGCCAACCCGCGACGCAACCAAACGCTACTACCAGTACATCAACCGCCTGAGCGCAAACCTGGCACTGCTGTCGGACGTCTCCATGGCCGTGCTGGGCGGCAGCCTGAAGCGTCGGGAGCGTATCTCCGCTCGCCTGGGCGATGTGCTGAGCCAGCTTTACCTGGCGACTGCGGTGCTGAAACGCTACGAAGATGAAGGCCGTAACGAAGCCGATCTGCCGCTGGTGCACTGGGGCGTGCAGGATGCGCTGTATCAGGCTGAACAGGCGATTGATGACCTGCTGCGCAACTTCCCGAACCGCTTTGTTGCCGGGACGCTGCGTCTGGTTATCTTCCCGCTGGGCCGCCGTTACGAAGCACCGTCTGACGTGCTGGACCACAAGCTGGCGAAAATCCTGCAGGTGCCGTCCGCAACCCGTTCGCGTATTGGCCGTGGTCAGTACCTGACGCCGAGCGAGCACAACCCTGCTGGCCTGCTGGAATCCGCGCTGCTGGATATTATGGCCGCCGAGCCGATTCACCAGCGCGTCTGTAAAGAGCTGAAGCGTAATCTGCCGTTCACTCGCCTGGATGAGCTGGCTAAACAGCTGCTGGCTGAAGGCAAAATCACCGCCGATGAGGCCGCGATTCTGACCAAAGCCGAAGCAAGCCGCCTGCGCAGCATTAACGTGGATGAGTTTGATCCGGAGGCGCTGGCAACACAGCCGGTGAAAGTGCCGGAAAAGCACAGAAAGGTTGAAGCCGCTTAACCATTAACCCCGCGAAAGCGGGGTTTTTTATTGCCAACAAAAACGCGTTTTCTCGTGCTACAGTGAAAGAAATATTCCGCTAAGAGGCTGCCGATTGTGTCTGGTCTGAAAGTTTCCGTTCTGCAACAACCGCTCGTCTGGATGGACGGTGCCGCAAACCTGCGTCACTTCGATGTACTGCTGGAGGACGTGCGCGGGCGTAACTTGATTATTCTGCCTGAAATGTTCACCACCGGCTTTGCGATGGAAGCCGCCGTGCAGTCGATGCCGGAACAGGAAGTGATTGACTGGATGCAGTTCAAAGCTCAGCAAACCCAGGCGATGATCGCCGGCAGCGCCGCGTTACAAACCGAACGCGGGCCGGTAAACCGTTTCCTGCTGGTTCAGCCGGACGGCAAAGTGCATTTCTACGATAAGCGCCACCTGTTCCGCATGGCGGATGAGCATCACCATTACCAGGCCGGCGAAGAACGCGTGATTATTGAGTGGCGAGGCTGGCGTATTTTACCGCTGGTTTGCTACGACCTGCGCTTCCCGGTGTGGTCACGTAACCGCAACGATTATGACCTGGCGCTTTACGTCGCCAACTGGCCAGCGCCGCGCTCGCTGCACTGGCAAAGCCTGCTGCAGGCGCGCGCTATTGAGAATCAGGCTTATGTCGCGGGCTGTAACCGCGTAGGCACCGACGGCAACGGCCACCATTACCGGGGCGACAGCCGGATTATCAGCCCACAGGGCGAGATCCTTGCCAGCGCCGAGCCGCACCAGGCGGCAAGGCTCGATGCCGACCTTTCGCTGATTGCGCTGCGCGAATATCGGGAAAAATTCCCGGCGTGGCAGGATGCCGACCCTTTCAGTTTGTAGTCAGAAAAACCGGCCATTCAGGCCGGTTTTTTATTTGTCAGCCAACAGCGTAACGGCGCGAGTAAAAGCCTGAACGGCAAGCGCCACATCGCCTTCAACCACGGATTCCGCCGGATGATGGCTGATCCCCTTCTCGCAGCGAACGAACAGCATCGCGCTCGGCCAGCGTTCAGCAATGGCAATCGCGTCGTGCCCTGCGCCGCTAGGCAGTGAAAGGCTTCGCCCCTGAACTTCGCTCACCGCCTGCATTAACGTCGCCTGCAGCGTTTCATCACAAGGCGTAGCCGGAATAGCGTAATATTCTTCCGCACTAAACCGCATGCCGCGCCGGGCCGCAATGGCCTCTCCTTCGGCGAGAAGCTTGCCCAATAAACTCACCAGGCTTTCATCACGCGGACTGCGAATATCCAGCGTAAGTTGAACGTCGCCGGGAATAACGTTCACCGCGCCTGGCGCACAGCTTAACGTCCCCACGGTGGCGACCTCATCGGGGCCGTGGTGACGCGTTGTCGACTCAATAAAGGTCATCCATTCGGCGGCGGCGGCCAGCGCATCTTTACGTAGCGCCATAGGGACCGTCCCCGCATGGCCCGCGTGGCCGGTAAAGCTACAGTTCAGGCGGCGCGCGCCGTTAATCGCCGTCACTACGCCCAGCGCCAGGCCTTCTTCTTCCAGCACCGGGCCCTGCTCGATGTGCAGCTCCAGGTAAGCGGTAAAATCGCTTTTCGGCCGCTCCGCGCTGGCAATTCGCGAGGGAACCAGCCCGGCAAGGATCATGGCCTGCGCCACGCTGACGCCGCTGGCATCTTCACGGCTCAGCCAACCTTCCGGCCAGTTGCCGGTTAGCCCCCGGCTGCCCAGCAACGTGATGCCGAAGCGGGTTCCCTCTTCATCACCAAAACCAACGATCTCGATGGCCTGTTCGAGCTGGATATCGTGCTGATAGAGATACGCGACAACTTCCAGCGCGCACAACACGCCGAGCATGCCGTCGTAGCGGCCGGCATTACGCACCGTATCAAGATGAGAACCTAGCAAAACGGCCTTCGCGCCGTCTTGTCTGCCCTCGTAACGCCCGCAAATATTGCCGACCGCGTCCTGCCAGGTCGTCATGCCGAGTTGTTCCATCCAGCCTGCCACCAGCTGATTCGCCCGCAGATGCTGCACGGAAAGGTAAACCCGGGTCAGCTGCCCTGCGCTTTCGCTGATGGCCGCCAGCTGGTCAGCCCTGTCCATGACGCGCTGGGCGGCAACCTGCGCATAATTCCCGTCCATAAGCGGCGCGGCCATTAGCGAGCACCTTGCGCGTAGACGTTCCAGGCCGCCTGCATGGCTTCACCCTGCACGGTTTTAAATCCAAGGTGGTTAAGCACCGCTTCCAGCGCGGTAAGCGTTTGCAGCACGCAGTCTTTACGGGCGTTATAGCCCATGGTGCCAATGCGCCAGATTTTGCCCTGCAGCGGGCCGAAGGAAGTGCCGATCTCGATGTGGAAGTCTTCCAGCAAGAGCTTGCGAACCTCTTCGCCGTGAACCTGAGTCGGGATTGTTACGCCGAGGACGTTGTTCATCTTGTGCTCAAGGTTGCCGAAGGTTTCCAGCCCCATGCCCTGGATCCCCGCCACCATCGCCCTGCCGTGCAGTTCGTGACGGGCAATACCGGCGTCCAGGCCTTCTTCCAGAATGACGCGGGCGCACTCGCGGGCGGCAAACAGCATGCTGGTGGCTTCGGTGTGGTGGTTCAGACGTTCTGGGCCCCAGTAGTCCATGACCATGCCAAGATCGAAATAATTGGAGTAGATCATCTCTTCGTCACCGTCCTGATGGGCCGCGGTGCGAATGCCTTCCTCTACGCATTTGCGGCGACGAATGGCTTCTTCCATCTGCGGGCTAAGCGTGATGGGGGAGCTGCCTGACGGACCGCCGAGGCACTTTTGCAGCCCGGCAGAAACGGCATCAAGCCCCCACGCGTCGGTAAGCAATTCGTTCCCGCCAAACGACGCCGTGGCGTCGGTGTAAAACAGTACGCCGTGGCGGCGGCAGATCTCGCCCAGTTCGGCCAGCGGTTGGAGCATCGTGGTGGAGGTGTCGCCCTGCACGGTCAGCAGCAGGCGGGGCTTTACCGCTTTAATGGCATCTTCAATTTGCTGCGGGCTGAAGACCTCGCCCCACGGCACTTCAATGGTGTGCACTTCGGCGCGGCAGCGGCGGGCAATCTCACACAGCAGATGACCAAAACGGCCAAAGACCGGCACGAGGACTTTGTCTCCGGGACGGATAGCCGACAGCAAAATGGCTTCAATCCCGGCCCGGGAGGTGCCGTCCACCAGCATCGTCCATTTGTTTTCCGTGCGGAAAAGCTCGCGATACAGCACCATCACCTCATTCATGTAGCCCGTCATCACCGGGTCATACTGGCCGATAAGCTGGCTCGCCATGGCGCGAAGCACTCGAGGATCGGCGTTGATCGGGCCTGGCCCCATCAGCAAACGGTGCGGCGGATTGATCTGGGGGAAATGCTGAATATCAAACATGGCGATTCCTTGAGTCTGAGATTGAAACAAAAGATTCTTATAAGCCTCTTTTGCAACTAATGTGCCAGCCGCAGGCAAATTTTTTTCCGGCTGGCGGCGTCATGGCCAGCGCGGAAAAACAGGGTTGGATAAAATGATGAACTATTCTGGCTCACCCGAAATGTGCATCTGCACCAGCCAGGGGCGTTAACGTTGTTCGAGCTCGTCCAGCTCTGTATACAATTCAGCGATATTATGGATACGCTGACGCCCGCTGGTCAATGATTCATGCAGCACCGCGTTAGCCAGTAAATTCACCAGGCTCATGGCGCTGCTGTAGCTGTCAAAGGCCGAAACGCTGTCGAGCGGCGCGCTGAGATGCCAGCGTGAATAAGTCGCCAGCCCCGACGAAGCTGACTCACTCAGCACCACCAGCGGTATACCGCGCTGCTGCAGGCCGGCGAGCAGCGGCTTGATAATGCGCGGCCTGCGGCGAAACGCCACGGTGACCACGCAATCTTCCGGGTCAATATCAACCAGCTCTTCCGCCAGCGTCTGCCCCGGCTGCGGCAGCAACGACACGCCGCTGCGCACCTGTAAAAGCTGCTGGCGCAGGTGCATCGCGACCGGCCAGGAGTTTCGCATCCCGATGATAAATATGCGTTTACCGTTAACAAGCGCATTGACCACTTCAGCAAACGGGCTGGCTTCCAGCTGATTCACCAGCTGGGTGAGGTTGGCCATTTCCTGCTTGTAATGGCGTGCCAGCAGCGTGTTGCCCTGCACCGCGTCACGGTTTTCGGTCAGCGGCATGCCGCTCTGGCGCAGGGTACGCAGCTCCTCACGCATATCTTTGTAGCGCTCGTAGCCCAGCCGCTTAAACAATCGGCTCACGGTGGCCTTGGAGACGCCGGAAAGCCGCGCCAGCTCCGCGCTGTTGTAGCTGATCAGGTCATCAAAATGGTCAACGATGAACGACGCCACGCGCTGCTCCTGCGGGGAAAAGAGCGCCCATGAAGCCCGCAGCCGCTCGTCTAACTGTTTCATGCTGACTCCTGTAACTTTTGTTTCATCAAAGCCTGACACAGTGAAACGATCTTCGTCAACCTGGAACATCTCTTGCTTCTGACTTCCCTACCCGAGCGGAATTCCTGCAAGAGAAGAAAAACATGCAAAGCAATATGGCCCCCGGTGGCATGGCGGTTGCGCCCCATCATCTGGCCTCTGAAAGCGCGCTGTCCGTGCTGCGTCACGGCGGCGATGCCATTGAAGCAATGGTCGCTGCGGCCGCCACCATCGCGGTCGTTTACCCACATATGAACGGCATCGGTGGCGACGGATTCTGGCTGATTGTTCCCCCGGAGGGCGAACCTGTCGCCATCGACGCCAGCGGCGCCGCCGGTTCGTTGGCGTCACTGGATTTCTACCGGGGAGAAAAAGCGATTCCCCATCGCGGCACCCGGGCAGCATTGACCGTGCCCGGCACCGTCAGCGGCTGGGCAGAAGCCCTGAAAGTTTCATCGGAGATTGGCGGCGGGCAGTTGCCTCTTTCGCGCCTGATGGCCGATGCCATTCGCTATGCGGCAGACGGGATCCCGGTCACCGCTTCTCAGTCACACGCGACGCAAAGCAAATATGCCGAGCTGGTCGATGTGCCGGGTTTTGCTGACACTTTCCTGCAGCACGGCGAAGTTCCGGCGACCGGCAGCCGGTTCACGCAGCCCCGGCTAGCGGCAACCCTGACGCGTATGACGCAGGAAGGCCTGGACAGTTTTTATCGCGGCCCGCTGGCCTCGGTTATTGCCGAAGAGCTGGCCGAGCTGGGGCTGCCGATTACCGCAGCCGATCTCGCTGAGCACCGGGCAACGCGCACGAAGCCGCTGCGGCTTGAGCATCAGGCAGGTGAGGTTTTCAATCTCGCGCCTCCCACTCAAGGCCTGGTTTCCCTGGCGATCCTGGGTATCACTGACCGGCTGCCGATGGCGAATGCGACCGAAGCGCAAACCGTGCATCGCATCGTTGAAGCGACCAAAAAGGCCTTTGCGCTGCGCGACGTACATATCACCGATCCGCGCCATATCACTACCTCAATACAGAACCTGTTGGATGCCGACTCACTCGATCAGCTTGCCGGGCAAATAGACGACAAAAACGCCGCGCCGTGGGGCAAAGGCAAAGGCCCCGGTGACACGGTCTGGATGGGCGTTATCGACGGTAACGGTCTGGCCGTGTCGTTTATTCAAAGTATCTATCACGAGTTTGGCAGCGGTGTTGTGCTGCCAAAAAGCGGCGTGCTTTGGCAAAACAGAGGCGCTTCTTTCAGCCTGGACTCAAACCATTTGCTGGCGCTGGCTCCGGGCAAAAAACCGTTCCATACCCTGAACCCGGCGGCGGCAAGGCTCGCCGACGGCAGAACGCTGGTTTACGGCTCGATGGGCGGCGACGGGCAGCCGCAGACTCAGGCAACGATATTTACCCGCTACGTGCTGCAGGGCATCAACCTGCAGGAGGCGATCTCCGCGCCGCGCTGGCTGCTGGGCCGTACCTGGGGGCAGGCTTCCGACAGCCTTAAGCTTGAAAGCCGCTTCAGCCCCGACACCTTTACCGAACTCCAGGCCCTGGGCCACGAGGTAGAAACGCTGCCCGCATTCAGCGAAGTCGTCGGCCACGCTGGCGCCATCGTCAGGCACACTAATGGCATGCTTGAAGGTGCGTGGGATCCGCGCAGCAACGGCAGCGCCGCAGGTTTTTGAGGAACATACTGATGAATCAACCTTCTTTTGACTGGCAGAACTACATTGCGCTTATGGAGCAACTGCTCGCCGTACCGCTGACCGACGAACGCCGGAAAGAGCTGGAGTTTCAGCTGGCGCGCATTGCGGCCATGGCGGAGCCGCTGATGGCATTCCCTCTTCCCGATCGTCAGGAAACCGCTGGAGTCTATTCACTATGACCGCCCTTTCTATACGCCAGACTCATCAGGGGTTGCGGGACAAAACCTTTTCGGCAACCGAGCTTGCCCAACAAACGCTGGCCAGGATTGAGCAGCAGAACCCGCAAATTAACGCCTTTACCGAGGTGACCCAGTGTCGCCTGCTGGAAGAAGCCGCGTCGGTCGACAGGCTGATTGCCAGCGACAGCGCGCTTCCCGCTTTGGCGGGCGTGCCTTACGCGGTAAAAAATATCTTCGACATTAAAGGGCTGACTACCCTTTCCGGTGCCGAGCTGTTTGCCGCAGAGCCCGCTGCCACGGCCGATGCCTTCGCCATAACTCAGCTACAAAAAGCAGGCGCTATGCTGAGCGGCGCGGTGAATATGGATGCCTACGCCTACGGCTTCACTACGGAAAACAGCCATTACGGCGCAACCAAAAACCCGCACGATCTTGCACGCATTGCGGGCGGCTCTTCCGGCGGTTCGGCCGCCGCCGTCGCCGCCGGAATGGTGAATTTTACCCTCGGCACCGACACCAACGGCTCGATTCGTGTCCCGTCGTCACTTTGCGGACTTGTTGGCCTGAAACCTACCTTCGGTCGCCTGTCGCGCGGCGGCAGCCATCCCTTTGTTGCCAGCCTCGATCATATTGGCCCGCTGGCACGTAGCGTGGAAGATGTCGCGGCGGTTTACGATGCGCTGCAAGGCTACGACGGCAGCGATCCTTTCCAGTCTTCCCGTACAATTGAGCCGGTTTATGCGACGCTTGAGCGTGATATGCCTCTTCGCGTCGCGGTGCTGGACGGCTTTTTTGAACGCTGGTGCGACGAAGACGCCAAAGAGGCGGTTAGCCGGGTAGCCAAAGCGTTGCAGGCAACGGAACATGCCTCCATGCCGGAAGCCGAACTCGCGCGCTCGGCGGCCTTTTTACTGACTGCGGCAGAAGCCGGAAACCAGTATCTGCCTGCGTTACGTGCCAGCCCCGAGCGCTTCGAACCCAATTCACGCGAACGCCTGCTGGCCGGGGCAATGACACCGTCAGCCTGGTACACCCAGGCTCAGCGCTTCCGCGCCTGGTTCCTCGAGCGTACGCTGCCGTTATTTGATCGTTTTGATGTGCTTATCGCGCCCGCCACGCCCTGCAGCGCCACGCTTATCGGGCAGCAAACCATGAATATCAACGGGCAGGAGATCCCGGTTAAGGCCAGTATGGGGATCCTGACGCAGCCGATTTCGTTCCTCGGTCTGCCGGTGGTGAGTGCCCCGCTGGTTACCGCGAGCGGATTACCGATTGGCGTGCAGCTGATTGCCGCCCCGTGGCGGGAGGACATTTGTTTGCAGGCCGCACGGCGCCTGGAAGTTAAGGGTATTTTACAGACGAAGGTAAGCTAAATGATGCGAGATAATATTGACCGCCCGGCCATTCTGAACGAAGTCACCGAGGCATTTTATCGCTATGAGCAGGCGCTCATCACCAACGACGTTGCCGTGCTGGATGAGCTGTTTTGGGAAGATGCCCGCACCGTGCGCTACGGCGCGACGGAAAACCTTTACGGTATCGATCAGATACGCGCCTTCCGCAACGGGCGCTCCCCAAAAGGGCTGGATCGCCAGCTGAGAAATACCGTTATTACGACATTCAGCGACGAGCTGGCGGTGGCAAGCACCGAGTTTACGCGTGAAGGCAGCGATAAAGTCGGCCGCCAGATGCAGACCTGGGTAAAGTTTTCGTCGGGCTGGAAGATTGTAGCGGCGCATGTGAGTTTAATGGGGTGACAGCTGTTTCTTCGTCACAAAGTCCCGGACCTATGCCGAAACAGCTAAGTTCCGTTCACTTTCGGCTCTGGCTCGGCTGAGAAAACTGAGGCGATTTAAGCCGGAACCGAGCCCCGCTTCTTATTTTTCCCATAGCTTTTGTTTTCTCCCTCGCCCCTTTGGGGAGAGGGCTGGGGTGAGGGGAAGATTTGCCCCGAGTCGTTCACGGTTTCGGTGATGACATATGCAACAGGGCTGGAAGTGAACGGAACTTTAACCAGCCCAACAAAAGAAACAACACCACGAAGCGTCTTACTCGGAATAAGGATGCATCTTCACCCAATGCTCGGCAATATCCTGCCTTCTGCAAATCCACACGCCTTCATGCTGCTGCACATAGTCCAGGAAACGCTGCAGCGCCCGGAAACGGCCCGGTCGGCCTAACAGACGACAGTGCATGCCGATGGACATCATCTTCGGCGCCGTTTCACCTTCTTCATACAGCACGTCGAAGCTGTCCTTCAGATAGGTATAGAACTGCTCGGCGGTGTTAAAGCCTTGAGCTGTGGCGAAGCGCATGTCATTGGTGTCCAGCGTGTACGGCACAATAAGATGGGGTTTGACGCTGCCGTCTTCGCAGGTGACTTTGCTCCAGAAAGGCAGATCGTCGCCATAGTAGTCGCTGTCGTACAGAATACCGCCGTGCTCTACCACCAGCCGCCGGGTATTCGGGCTGTCACGCCCGGTGTACCAGCCCAGCGGGCGGGAGCCAAACAGGTTTTCCAGAATTTCCATCGCCTGATGCAGGTGCTGCCGCTCGGTGGCAGCATCCATATTCTGATAATGGATCCAGCGCCAGCCGTGGCTGACCACGTCGTAGTCTGCGGCTTTGATCGCGGAGACAATTTCCGGGTTGCGGGCCAGCGCCATCGCCACGCCAAACACCGTCAAAGGCAGGCCGCGCTTCTGGAATTCATTATGGATACGCCAGAAGCCCGCCCGCGAACCATATTCATAAAGGGAGTCCATCGACATATGCCGATCGGGAAAACTGGCCGCGCCGATGATATCGGAGAGAAACTGTTCTGAGCCGCTGTCGCCGTGCAGGACGTGGTTTTCAGCGCCTTCTTCAAAGTTGAGCACAAACTGAACCGCAATACGCGCGCCGCCAGGCCACTGCGCATGGGGAGGATTGCCGGCATAACCGGCAAGGTCACGCGGGTAGTTTTCGGTAAAAGGATAGCGGTTAGCTTTTTCTTCTGATGGCATGATTCTCTCCTTCAACCTTAGCCCAGGCGAGCAAAAGAGCCGGAAAGCGGCTTTTTGTTCGGATAAGCGAGGTCACCAAATTTACTGGTGCCGATGCCCAGCGCCACCAGGGACTCCACCAGCTTCACCGCAGCGGTCACGCCGTCGATAACCGGGATACCGATTTCCTCAGTCAGCTCTTTCGCCAGGTTTGCCATCCCGCCGCAGCCCAGCACAATCGCCCCGCTGTTATCTTCTTTTTTGGCCTGAATGCAGCGCTCACGCACCAGCCGCTGGGCCAGGCCTGTACCATCTTCCAGCGCCAGAACAGGGAGGTCGATAGCGTGCAGCGCGGCGCAATGGTGTTCAAAGCCGTATTGATGCACTAAGTGACGGGCAATGATCACCGTGCGCGGCAGCGTGGTAACAATTGAGAAGCGAGTCGCCACCATCGTCGCCATATGCATAGCAGCTTCGGCAATACCAATTACCGGCCCGCTGGCTATCTCACGTGCCGCCAGCAAACCCGGATCGCCAAAGCAGGCGATCACGTGCCCGTTCGCCCCCTGCGCTTTGCCTTGCTTAATTTGTTCAAGTACGCCGATGGCCGCGATGGCTTCATCGAAATGCCCTTCAATTGACTCCACGCCCTGCTCCGGACAGCTGGCGAGGATCTGCGTGCCGGGTGCGGCAACGCTGCGGGCGGCTTCAGCAATAGTGTGCGTCATCGCCTGGCTGGTGTTGGGGTTGATCACTTGAATAATAGGCTGCTGCATGGTTATTCCTGTCGGGTGCCGAAGATGCGGGCGAAGTCTGGGGTGGTTTCACCGCTGCGCTCAAAATGCAGGCTGGAAACAATATGTTCGAAGTGGTGCTGCATGGCGACGGTGAGCGGCTCAAGCGCTTTGTTACGCAGCAGTTCGATAAGATTTTCGTGATCGTCGCAGCGGCAGCCACGCTGCCATGGCGCGCCCCACGCGGCGATAACCAGCGATGAACGGTGCGTCAGGCTGGTGACCATTTCAGTCAGCACGGCGTTGCCGGAAATAGCCTGCAGCTGGATATGGAACGCCGCGGAGAACCGAATTGCCGCAGGCCCGTCGCCGTCGCGATGGGCTTTTTCTTCCTGCTGGATAATTTTACGTAACGCGACAAGATGTGGGGCCTGGAGATGCTCAAGCACGTGCGGCAGGTTGGCGCATTCAAGCACCGCCCGGGTCTGGAAGATCGCTTTCGATTCTTCTACGTCCGGCATGGCCACAAATGCACCACGTCCGGGCAGCATGGTGATCATTTGCACCGTTGCGAGGCGCGTTAAGACTTTGCGGATACCGGTTCGGCTGATGCCAAAAACGTCTGCCAGCGCTTCTTCCGGCAGTTTACTGCCCGGCGGCAGCTGGTGTTCAACCATCGCCGTCATCAGCGATTGCCAGATAACGGCTTCTTTATCATGCAGTTCTGCTGGGGCTGTGACCCCGAAATCACGTTTCATCCACTACTCCTGTTAGCATCAGGCACCCTCATTTTGTATACAATATCATTGAAAATTGAATACAAGAAATGCAAACCTGGCCTGGTTCCTGCAATACCTATGGCAGACATAATCCACCTTCTGTTTTATAGGAGCAGATCCCATGCCAGGTATAGAGAACAACGCCACAGCCATGAAAGAGAGTGCCCACGCCGGCTACAGCCCGCGCCTGTGCAACGATGACCTGGCCCCGACCCGCCACCAGACTTGGTCCTGGTATAATATTTTTTCGTTTTGGATGTCTGATGTACACAGCATGGGCGGCTATGTGGTCGCAGCCAGCTTTTTTACCCTCGGGCTTGCCAGCTGGCAGGTGCTGATTTGCCTTCTGGCGGGGATCTGTATCGTGCAGCTGTGCGCCAACCTGGTGGCAAAACCTAGCCAGATGGCGGGCGTGCCTTATGCGGTGATTTGCCGTCAGGCCTTCGGCGTCTTTGGCGCGAATATTCCAGCGGTGATCCGCGGGCTTATCGCCTTCGCCTGGTACGGGATACAAACTTATCTGGCCGCTAACGCATTAATGCTGGTGCTGCTGAAGTTCTGGCCGACGCTTGCCCCAATGACCGGCGTGAGCTTTCTCGGTCTGTCTCAGCTCGGCTGGATTTGCTTCGGTATTATGTGGGTGCTGCAGGCGATGGTGTTCTGGCACGGTATGAACGCCATTAAGCGCTTTATTGATATCGCAGGCCCTGCGGTTTACATCGTGATGATGGCGCTGGCCGGCTGGATCCTTTATCAGACCGGGTTCGGTGGGATCTCCTTCACTTTAGCGAGCAAGCAGCTCAGCTCCGGCGAACAGGTGTGGCAGATGATCACCGCCACCGCGCTGGTCGTGTCGTATTTCTCCGGCCCGCTGCTTAACTTCGGCGATTTCTCTCGCTACGGAAAAAGCATGAAAGAGATCCGCCGCGGTAACCGCTGGGGCCTGCCGTTTAACTTCCTGCTGTTCTCTATTGTGACGGTAGTTATCGTGTCCGGCACCCAGTCTCTGTTCGGCAAGATGATCACCGATCCTATCGAAACCGTCAGCCATATCGGCAACAGCCTGGCGATGGCCATTGGCCTGCTGACGATGATCACCGCCACTATCGGGATCAATATCGTGGCGAACTTTGTTTCCCCGGCGTTCGACTTCTCTAACTGTTCGCCGCAGAAGATCAGCTTCCGCGCAGGTGGGATGATCGCCGCCGTGGGATCCGTGCTGCTGACGCCGTGGAACCTGTTTCAGTCCCCGGAGCTGATTCACTACACGCTGGATGTTTTAGGTTCATTTATTGGGCCACTGTTCGGCATCCTGATCGCGGATTTCTACCTCGTTAAGGGCGGCAAAATCCACGTCGACGATCTATTCAACGACACGCCAAAGGGCCGCTACTGGTACAGCAATGGCTTTAACCCGAAGGCGATTATCGCCCTGGTGCCCTCGGTCGCGGTTTGCCTGACCATCAGCTTTATTCCTTCGCTGCATGAGGTCGCCAACTTCAGCTGGTTTATCGGCGTGTTCCTCGGCCTGAGCTGCTACCGCTGGCTGGCACGCAGCGAAAAAGTTGCCGGTGCGAGCGCTTTTACCGGCCGCGTAGCCACTTCAAAAGAGTAAAAATACCGGCCTGAATCCTCAGGGGTTCAGGCCTTTTTACATTCTCGACATACTCTTTTTCTTCTCCACGACGACGGCTGGCTCCGCAGGGAGTAATATATTCTCCCTTCGCCCTTTCCAGCAAAATCCCGTGTCAAAGGAGATTCCCTTGCTCAGCAGTAAGAAGTTGGCCACTGAGGCTGCCCCCCCTAAGCCGTCGGCCTGGTATGTATTGCTCCTGTTCACCATCCCGCCGCTGCTTTGGGCATGTAATTACATCGTCGGCAAAGCCGTTCGCAACGACATTCCGCCGGTTGGGCTGACCTTTATGCGCTGGCTGGTTGCGCTGATAGTGATCATGCCGTTTGCCTTGCCTTATATTAAAAGAGATTTTCGTCGCTACCGGGAATACCTGGGCTGGATTATCGCGGTGTCGGTGACCGGCATCGTCTGCTTTAGCCTGCTGGTGTACATCGGCCTGCACCATACGTCCAGCACCAACGCGCTGTTGCTCAACTCCTGTATTCCGGTGCTGATTATGCTGTTTGGCGCGCTGTTCTTCGGCCACAAGCTCAGCGTGAAGCAGGTTGTGGGGCTGGCGATTTCCTGCTGCGGCGTGCTGTTTATTATCTTTAAGGGCGATATTCACGGGCTGATGCAGATGGCGTTTTCATCGGGTGACCTGATGCTGCTGGCGGCCATGGCCTGCTTTGCGCTTTATACGCTGTGGATCCGTAAAATACCTTCCGATATCAGCCGGATGGGGCTGCTGGGCGTTCAGGTGGCTATCGCGCTTATCGTGACGCTGCCGCTGTGGCTGCATGAGATGAGCACCGGCGCGGTTCCTCACTGGAATACGATGACG
Source organism: Cedecea selenatireducens (assembly GCF_042138895.1). Taxonomy (NCBI): domain Bacteria; kingdom Pseudomonadati; phylum Pseudomonadota; class Gammaproteobacteria; order Enterobacterales; family Enterobacteriaceae; genus Cedecea; species Cedecea selenatireducens. Next base: position 137,093 of record NZ_JBHIKW010000012.1, read on the forward strand.
ATTTCAGCGGTTATCTTCCTCGGCGCATTCCCTTCTTTTGTTTCATACCTGCTTTACGGACGCTGCGTGGAAGCCGTGGGTGCCGCACGGGCCGGGCTGAGCATTCACCTGATCCCTGTCTTCGGCGTGGTGCTGTCACTGGTGTTTCTGGGTGAAACGCTGCATCTTTTCCACATCATCGGGATTGCGACCATTTTGATCGGCGTGGCGTTAGCCAGCAGGCACTAGAGGTTACTTCAGCCAGCCCTCGCGCGATATCAGCGCGGGGGTGAAAAGGCATTTTTCAGAAAGCCGAAACGACGAAAGCCTGAATCATTGCTGACTCAGGCTTTCTGAATTGTGGCGGAACGGACGGGACTCGAACCCGCGACCCCCTGCGTGACAGGCAGGTATTCTAACCGACTGAACTACCGCTCCGCGTTTTGTTCCCCGTCGGGAACGAGGCGAATATTACGGTTTGGCCCGATAGCCGTCAACGCTTTTTATCATAAAATTAACCGTTTGCCGCAAAAATCACCTGAGTGGTGATTTTTAACTCATTTCCGCGCTATTTAGCTGCGCCAGAGGCAGCTTCCGCCTTTCTTCTGCACCAAATCAAGACGAGATTCATGCGCCAGAAGCTCTTCATCACTGGCGTGGATGACCCGCATGCCTGACGCACGACGCACGACGCGCTGAATTCCCCCGCTGCCCTGCTGCTGCTGCACGTCACCTTCCATAGAGAATTTCAGCGATGTTTGCCCGCCGGTCATCATCAAATAGACGTCGGACAGAATTTGGGCATCGAGCAGTGCGCCGTGCAGCGTACGTTTGCTGTTGTCTATTTCATAACGCGAGCAGAGTGCATCGAGGCTGTTTCGCTTGCCCGGAAACATCTTACGGGCCATCGCCAGGCTGTCGGTAATCTTACAGAAGGTTTCTGTTTTAGGGATGTCACGGCGCAGCTTGCTGAACTCGTAATCCATAAAGCCGATATCGAACGATGCGTTATGAATAACAAGCTCAGCGCCGCGGATGTAGTCCATGAACGCATCAGCGACCTGGTCAAACGTCGGTTTATCCGCCAGGAATTCATCAGCAATACCGTGAACGCCAAAGGCTTCCGGGTCCACCAGCCTGTCGGGCTTTAGGTAGACATGGAAGTTATTGCCCGTCAGGCGGCGGTTGATCACTTCAACCGCACCGATCTCGATAATGCGGTGCCCTTCGTAATGAGCACCGATCTGGTTCATACCGGTGGTTTCGGTATCGAGAACTATCTGTCTGGTCGTGGTAGAAATCATATAGCTGTGCTCATCGCGCTCGTTTATGTCAGACTTGACCTTTTCATCACAGGAAGTCTACCAGAGATGCGTAAACAGGTAGAAGTTTTCACCGATGGCTCCTGCCTGGGTAACCCAGGGCCGGGCGGCTTCGGTGCGATTTTGCGGTACAAGCAGCACGAAAAAATCTTCAGCGAAGGATTTCGCCTCACGACCAACAACCGCATGGAGATGATGGCCGCGATCGTCGCGCTTGAGGCGCTGATTGAACCCTGCGATGTGGTCCTCAGCACCGACAGCCAGTACGTCCGCCAGGGCATTACCCAGTGGATCCACAACTGGAAGAAGCGCGGCTGGAAAACGGCTGATAAAAAGCCGGTGAAGAACGTAGATTTATGGAAGCGTCTTGATGCCGCCCTGAGCCATCACGAAATTAAGTGGGAATGGGTTAAAGGCCACGCGGGCCACCCGGAAAACGAACGCTGCGACGAACTGGCTCGCAACGCCGCATCCCGTCCTACTCATGAGGATGTGGGCTATCAGCCGGACGGCGCGGCACCTTAACGCTGTCACGGTACTGCCGCGTCGCCCCCACCGCCGAGCGAATCTGATTTTTCGCTTTACGGCTTTTCATTGGGTTTAGCGTCAGCGGCAGCGTGCGTTTACGCGCGACAATAACGTGCATACAGCCCAGCGCAGGCAGGTGGGTACTCAGTAAACGCCCGCCCTGCTTATGCCACGGCAATACCTGAAAACTACGCCGATACATCACCTCAAAATTCAGCAACGACAGCCAGTCAAATTGCCTCATTGGGGTAAACATGCGGCTATTGAAAGGTGCACGCTTGCGCAGAAAGGGCACGGTTTTACCCAGGCCTAGCAGGCTAATAGGATTGAAGCTGCTGAGAACAATCCAGCCATCATCGATCAGTACCCGATCGACTTCCCGAAGTAAGCCGTGAGGATCCGGGCACCACGGCAGCGTGTGGGCCAACAAACAGGCATCAACCGACTTCGCCGCAAACGGAAGGTGCAAAGGATCGGCGTTCACCTGCAAATGTTCACCCTGTAAGGCTACATTAACCTGATGAGAAATAGCGCAGGCTTCCGTGTTAACTTCTGCGCTCAGGTTGCCGATTTTCAGTAAATGAAAGCCGAACATTTTACCCAGCCAGGGGCGAAGCTGCTCTTCGAGCGCGTCCCGGTAGTATTCTCCCCATCGCAGCTGCGCCCAATGATGGGGGGAAGTGAGAATCTCAGGTATCCTTGCCGGTTTCATCACTACCTTCTTAATTGCCATAGAGAGGTTGAACTATGAATCTTAACAGTATTCGTGCTTTCCAGGATAACTACATCTGGGTGCTTAATAATGAGCAGGGAAAATGTGTGATCGTTGACCCCGGTAAGGCCGCTCCTGTTTTGAAGGCTATAGAGGAAAACGGCTGGCAGCCAGAAGCTATTCTGCTTACCCATCATCATGCCGATCACGTTGGTGGCGTTCAGCAACTGAAGGACAAATACCCGAACATTGAGGTATACGGACCGGAGGAAACCCGGCAGAAAGGGGCTACGCAGATCGTGGGCGAAGGGGATAAGTTTAGCCTGTCTGGGCGTGAATATAGCGTGATAGCAACACCTGGTCACACTTTAGGACATATCTCGTTTTATAGTTTTCCTTATCTATTTTGCGGCGACACAATGTTTTCTGGCGGCTGCGGAAGACTTTTTGAAGGTACGGCAGAGCAGATGTTTACATCATTTCAAAAACTTAATTCACTACCTGCTGAAACCCAGATTTGTTGCGCACATGAGTACACCGAATCAAACATAAAGTTTTCCTTAAGTATTTTACCCCATGATGAGCAATTAAAGGGATACTATCGAAAAGTTAAGGAGTTACGCGCAAAAAATCACTCAACCTTGCCGTCAACGCTGCAAACAGAACGCCAAATAAATATTTTTTTACGCACTGAAGATGCTGTTTTAAAAGAAGAAATTAAAAAAGAAACAAACTTGCAACAACCCCGTGAGATATTCGCCTGGTTAAGGACAAAGAAGGATAGCTTCTGAATATTCTGGTTGTGTTGTCGAAAAGGCGACGGTATCATCGCTCGTCTTTTAAGCAACCATTGACACACACATGAAGGCAAAAGCGATACTACTCGCCTCTGTCTTGCTTGTCGGGTGCCAGGCGTCAAAGCATGACGCCAACATTCAACAGCATGCACAGAGTCTGTCTGCGGCTGGTCAAGGTGAAGCAGGAAAGTACACGGGTCGAGCGACCTCTGCGCGATGGATGGATGATGGAACCTTCCTCGCGCAAGATCAAAACCTGTGGAACTTCATCGGCAACGAGCTAAAGATGGGGATACCGGAAAACGTCCGGATCCGCGAACAGAAACAGAAGTACCTGAGTAATAAGAGCTATCTCCACGATGTAACATTACGGGCAGAGCCGTATATGTACTGGATTGCCGGGCAAGTTAAGAAACGCAACATGCCAATGGAACTAGTACTACTACCCATAGTGGAGAGCGCTTTTGACCCCCACGCGACGTCTAGCGCAAATGCCGCAGGCATTTGGCAGATTATCCCAAGTACGGGGCGCAATTACGGTCTTAAGCAGACCAAAGCGTACGATGCACGCCGTGATGTAGTGGCTTCCACCACTGCCGCACTGGATATGATGCAGCGTTTGAACAAGATGTTTGACGGCGACTGGTTGTTGACCGTGGCAGCGTACAACAGCGGCGAAGGCCGTGTGCTGAACGCCATAAAAGCGAACAAATCGCGGGGTAAACCTACCGATTTCTGGTCGCTGGCTCTGCCACGTGAAACAAAGATCTACGTACCGAAAATGCTGGCGTTGAGCGACATACTCAAAAACAGTCAGAAGTACGGCGTACGTTTGCCGACAACGGATGAAAGCCGCGCGCTGGCGCGTGTTGAAGTCAGCAATCCGGTTGAGTTAACGCAGGTCGCCGAAATGGCAGGCATGTCGCTCACCAACCTGAAGACCTTCAACGCCGGCGTGAAAAGCACCACCGTTGGGAAAAATCAGCGTTACGTGATGGTGCCGAAAAAGCATGCCGAGCAGCTGAAAGCCTCTTTGGCTTCTGGTGAAATCGATGCTTTACAGCCTACGCTGGTTGCGGATAACCGCAGCAGTGCCGGTGGCAACAAATCTTATAAAGTGCGCTCAGGGGATACCCTGTCCGGCGTTGCTTCACGCCTCGGTGTGAACGCTAAAGATTTGCAAAACTGGAACAACCTGAGCGGTTCTCGCCTTAAAGTTGGGCAAACGCTCAGCGTGAAAGGTGGCGCAACGCAGCTGGCTGACAATAGCAGCATCACTTATCAGGTGCGCAAAGGTGACTCACTGTCGAGTATCGCCAAACGTCACGGCGTAAACATCAAAGATGTGATGCGCTGGAACAGCGGTACCGATGATCTGAGGCCTGGAGACCAACTGACGCTGTTTGTCAGCGGGAATACTTCTCCAGATACCTGATAGTAAAGATAAAAAAGGCACCTGCATGGTGCCTTTTCTTTTTTGAGTTTATCCCTTTCGAACTTCCAGCAGGATGATATCGCTGGTGAACGACCCGTCGCGCTGCAATTCAAAGTACTGCTTAACCTCGTCAGACGCACTTTTTTGGTAAGCGCGGATCGCGTCCGATAACACTATCGGCGTTCTCATCCTGGCAATCCAGCTGGAGAACTCCAGATTCAGCCTGTCGCATAAAACGCTGTGCGTCATCAGGCCCGCATCGTTAAACAGGCTCAGCCACTCTCCGCTGGAATAATTACGCACGTGCGAAGTGTCACGTAATGCCTCGACCGTTTGCAGCCAGATATCCTTCACCGGGTGACCCGGTGAAGTGACATCCATAAAAATAGCAATGCCACCAGGCTTAAGCACACGCTTCACCTCGCGCAGTGCCTGGCCGACATCGTGCCAGTGATGCGCAGAGTAGCGGCTGATGACCACATCAAAGGTGCTGTCATCGAATGGAAGTGATTCTGCATATCCCTGGCGAGTCGCAATATTAGTGATTCCCCGCGTGGTCGCCGCCTCCGCGACAACCGTCAGCATCTGCTCGGACAAATCATAAGCGACAACTGACTTCACCTTCGCCGCAGCAATAAAGCTTGCGTGCCCTGCCCCGCATCCCATGTCCAACAGAGTGGCATTGGGAAAATCATTCAACCGCGCGCTAAGCCGCTCCAGATCGCGCCCTGAAGCATGAACCGTGCTGGTCAAATAGGCGCTGGCCTGGGATCCAAACTGCTGGCTAACTTTGTCATGATGGGATTGCGTTGTCATCGTTATGTCCTTGCGGTTAAGTGAGAAAAAAGGGCAGCGCACAGGTCTGCCCAACGGCAGACCTGACGAACCTTATTTCAGCTCAGGCTTGCCGGGACGGAATTCAACTAGTAGCGGGTTATGGTCTGAGGCACGAGTCACCAGCACCGAAGCTTCGGTGACGTTCAGACCACGATAGAAGACGAAATCAAGCGGGCGACCAAACGCCCGGCGGCGATGATCGTCGGTAAAACGAACTTCACGCAGCGTCATTTCGCGGGCAAAGCGGAACAATGCATTCATGCGTGGACGGCTCCAGGCATTGAAATCACCGGCCATGATAACCGGCCCGTTGTGATGCCCTATCTGATCGCCAATTGGCCCAAGCTGTTTGCTGTAAACGTCTACGCCAAGGCTAAAATTAACGGCATGAATATTAATCACCATCAGCATCCGCCCGTCCGGCAAGGGATAAACGGTCACCAGGGCAGACTTGGATAACCGCAGGATCGGCTCGCGTTCACGTAGCGGGCAGCAATAGACAGGATGGGCAGCAGAAAGTGTCATCACGCCAGAAGGATGCTGGGGTAAAACAAAGGCGGGAACCTGGTCGGCGGCCAGATAGTTAGTGGTCGCAAATCGAACCAATTCAGGTGTCGTTTGCGCTTCCTGTAACAGCATCAGGTGCGCGTCTTTGCCGAAGGTTTGCAGCACCGAAAGCCAGTCGGCCCGCTGCTGCTTAAAGATGTTCCATACCAGAACGCGTATCGTGCCGTGGCAGGGTAAAGGTTCTCCGGGGGGTAATGCCTGACCTATAGTCGCAAACGAGCCGGGAGGCAGAATTCGCTCTGCTGGCTGTCCGGCTACGTATCGCATGGCATAGGTATTCTTGTGCACGTTTAGCTAACGACCTCAGTAACTCATCAATATGCCCGCAGTTTGCGGACTATCTTTCAGTTATAGGGACTTTAGCGCAGACTTTCAACGACCATTACAAACCATTGACTACCAGGGGCGTAAAACGGCTACGCTCCTGGTATAAAAAATTTAGCTTATGGCGAGTTTTGACTGCTTATCCAGTCTGCCGCTCAAGCCAATCAGCAACAGCGCCAGAACAACAATCACTGCGCCAATCCACGGCGTCTGCGCCAGACCGAAGTGTTGTACCGTCTGGCCACCAATAATGGAGCCCACAGCAATACCCACGTTAAACGCCGCAATGTTAAGACCGGAAGCAACATCAACCGCATTTGGCGTGTATTGTTCGGCTTTCTGTACAACATAGACCTGCAGGCCTGGAACATTACCGAAGGCGAAGACGCCCATCACCAGAATGGTAAGCAGCGCGGCAACGTGCGAGTGTACGGTGAACTGGAAGACCAGAAGCAGCACGGCCAGTGCGGCAAAGATAAATTTCAGGGCCGGCACAGCACCGTGGCGATCCGCCAGCTTACCGCCCCAGATATTGCCGATAGCCACAGATACGCCATAACCCAACAGGATCCAGCTCACTGCGGAAGGTGAAAAGCCAGCCAGATCCTGCATCATCGGCGCGAGGAAGGTAAAGGCGGTAAACACACCACCATAACCCAGCGCGGTAACCAGATAGATAAGCACCAGACGCGGATGGGTTAATACCTGCAGCTGCTCCTTAATTCCAGCCAGCGCACGATTAGGAATATCTTTCGGGATAAGGATCATGCTGCTGATCAATGCGATAACGCCAATAGCCGATACTGCCAGGAAAGTTTCACGCCAGCCGAAATGCTGCCCGATGAACGTCCCCAATGGCACGCCGGTCACCAGCGCTACCGTCAGGCCACCAAACATAATGGCAATGGCTGAAGCCGCTTTCTCTTTGGGTACAAGGCTCGTCGCAATCGTCGAACCAATGGAGAAAAATACGCCGTGCGCCAGACCAGTAAGCAGGCGAGCTACGACTAAAGTCTCGTAATTAGGCGACAGCCAGGCTATCACATTCCCTACGGTAAATAGCGCCATAAGGCCGATGAGCAATTGCTTGCGCGGCAGTTTGCCTGTTAAGGCGGTCAAAACAGGCGCGCCAATCGCCACGCCAAGAGCATAGATAGATACCAGCAATCCTGCAGACGGAACTGAGATTGCAAGCTGTTCAGCGATGGTCGGTACAAGCCCGACAATAACGAACTCGGTGGTGCCGATTGCGAAAGCACTGATCGTCAGTGCGAGAAGCGCCAGAGGCATAATTTACTCCATAACAGGTGTCTTTTGATGACACGTAGTATGGCGGGATGCTTAAATAACAAAAATATGTAAAATCTCAATAGAATTTTGCTTGTGGAGCAACAATGAAGGCTACGTCAGATGAACTTGCGATTTTTGTTGCCGTAGTAGAGAGCGGGAGCTTCAGCCGCGCGGCAGAACAGCTGGGGCTGGCTAACTCAGCGGTGAGCAGGACGGTAAAAAAGCTGGAGATGAAGCTGGGCGTGAGCCTGCTTAACCGAACAACGCGCCAGCTTAGCCTGACGGAAGAAGGTGAGCGCTATTTCAGGAACGTGCAGCAAATTTTGCAGGCGATGGCCGCGGCTGAAAATGAAGTGATGGAAAGCAAGCAGACGCCAAGGGGATTGCTGCGCATTGATGCCGCAACGCCGGTGATGTTGCATCTATTGATGCCGCTGATAAAACCGTTCCGCGAGCGCTACCCGGAAATGACGCTGTCTCTTGTATCGTCGGAAACCTTCATTAACCTCATCGAGCGTAAAGTCGATGTGGCTATTCGGGTGGGTAATTTAACCGACTCAAGCCTCCGTGCCCGCCCGCTTTTTAGCAGCTACCGCAAGATCATTGCCTCGCCCGAATATATAGCGGCTAATGGAGCACCAGAAACCGCTGCCGATCTGGTAAATCACGTCTGCCTGGGCTTTACCGAGCCTTCTTCTCTTAATCGCTGGCCGGTTTCACAGGAAGATGGGCAGCTTTTTGAGATCAAACCGGGCTTATCTTCGAATAGCGGTGAAACGCTTAAACAGCTGTGCCTGACGGGGAACGGAATCGCCTGTCTGTCAGACTTTATGATTGATAAAGAAATTGAAAGCGGAGAGTTTGTTGAGGTGCTTGCCGATAAGCTTTTACCGGTCAATATGCCTTTTAGCGCGGTGTACTATAGCGACCGGGCAGTCAGTACGCGTATTCGTGCATTTATTGATTTTCTGAGTGACGCAGTAAAACGGCCCCCTGAAGGGCCGTAATCAGGATCAGTTATCCCACTTCGGTGCCAGACCTTCCGGGCTCACCAGGCGGTCATTGCATTCCAGAGCAGCAATGGCCGCCATATCTTCAGCATCCAGCTTCAGGCTCTGCGCCTGCAGATTGCTTTCCAGATTCGCGCGTTTTGTCGAAGAAGGAATCACTGCATAATCCAGAGCCATCGCCCATGCCAGAATAACCTGTGCAGGCGTTGCCTGATGTTTCAGTGCAATACGGCCAATGGTTTCATCCGCCAACGCTTTCCCATAGGCCAGCGTCATATAGGACGTAATGTGGATGTTGTGCTGCTTAGCCCACTCAACAACGGTGCGGTTTTGCAGGTATGGCGACAGCTCAATCTGGTTGGTGGCAATATTTTCAGCGCCAACGGCATCAATTGCCTGCTGCATCAGTTCAACCGTAAAGTTTGAAATCCCAATTTGGCGCGTGAAACCGGCTTCTTTCGCCTCCAGCAGCGCCTGCATGAATTCAGCCACCGGCACGGCATCGTTTGGCGAAGGCCAGTGGATCAGCGTCAGATCGACGTAATCAGTGCGCAGCTTCACCAGGCTCTCTTTCAGGCTTGGGATCAGTTTGTCCTTGCTGAGGTTTTCAATCCAGATTTTAGTCGTGATAAAAAGCTCTTCACGTGGAATGCCGCTTTCTTCAAGCGCCTGACCAACAGCCGCCTCATTATCATAAATCTGAGCAGTATCTACAGCACGATAGCCCAGCTCCAGGGCTGTTTTAACCGATGCGATGACGATGTCGTCTTTCAGGCGGAAAGTGCCCAGACCGAATGCAGGAATTGCCATTTTTAACCTCATTATGGGATGTTCGTTGGTATGAGGAAGAGTATGCCGGGGAGAACTCTGCTGAAAAAGACGGATAAATGCAGAAGATTTTTGCTAAATCAGCAACAATGTTGTTAATTTTGATGGAATTTAAATACAAAAAAGCCCTGAGTCTAAGACTCAGGGCTTAAATAAGTGGCGGAACGGACGGGACTCGAACCCGCGACCCCCTGCGTGACAGGCAGGTATTCTAACCGACTGAACTACCGCTCCACCGAATTTTTCTACAACCACCGGTTTGTTGCCCCGGTTTACTGCTTAATTTGATGCCTGGCAGTTGATGAACTTACGTTCACCCTACGGGCCGCTGCTTCGCAGCGTTCAGACTCACCTTTCGGTTCGTCAGTCCTACTCTCTGAGAGTAGC
>NZ_JBHIKW010000013.1:0-126407 GCF_042138895.1 Cedecea selenatireducens
TAAAAGGGAAAGGGGACGCTGATTTCCCCCTCGCCCCTTCGGGGAGAGGGCTGGGGTGAGGGGAAACGTTCACTCACTTCTTCATCTGCCCCAAAATCGTCCGGCATTGATTATCGCTGCCTTCAGAAGTTGAGATCAGCGCAACCAGCGCCGCAGCCGGCGTGACCAGCGTCGCAAGCGCAGCGGCCACCGCACCACGAACGATCAGCGGCCCCGGCTTCACGCCCGCATCCGGGTTTTTGAACGTGCCGCGCACGTAGAGCGGTGAACGCAGGGTAATAATACGAATCCCTTTGCTCTCCGGATCGATGGTCAAATCCAGACGTTCGCTGGCAAAGTTGGTGCTGCCGGTCACGTTGATCAGGGCGTTTTCGGTATCAAAGGCGAAAATCCTCGGCGTCGCGATGCCGTTACGCAAATCCAGGTTCGCCGCAGCGCAGTTTATCCGCACCTCCTCGTCGCCAAAAATCTTCCCGACAATGTAGTTCCCAACGTTCAGGCCTACGATTTCCATCAGGTTGCGGCTGATAAGCCCGTCGTTCATCAGCAGCTTCAGGCTGCCGTTGCTGGTGCCAAGCAGTGCAGCCACGGAGTTACCGCGCCCGCTCAGGTTAGCGTCACCGTTCAGCTCACCGAGCGTTTTCTGCATCGATTCCACCTTTGGCATAAGCTGCTTCAGTTGGAGACGACGAGCCTGAATATCCGCTTTCCCCTGCATCGGTTTTTTGTCGCCTTCAAGGTGGATATTGGCATTGATGGACCCTCCCGCCATGCCGAATTTCAGCGGCTGCAGGCGCAGGTCAGCGTTATTCAGAATCACGTGGGTGCTCAGGTCGCTGAGCGGCAGCGTGCCGCTGTGCTCTATACGCTGCCCCTTAAAGCGCACATCGGCGTCCATCACGTTCCACTTGTCCGTCTCAAAGCGATCGTAAGGCAGCACTTTGTCGGCGGGCTGCGCCGTACTTTCTCCGCGCTGCTGTTTGGCTTTTTTCGTCTTCTCTGCGCCCTTCCCTGAGTCGACGCCAATCAACGGCCCTAAATCGGCCAGCCGCAGCTGTTTAGAGACTAAATCACCTTCAAGCTTAGGCCGCGGTTTGCCCTGGCTGTAAGTCAGGGAGCCGTGAATATCGCTGTCGCCAATGCGCCCGTTAAAATCCTGGTAACGGAAGACCGAACCTTTATCCGTATCGATTTTCGCCAGCAGATGGCCGTCCGTTTCAAACGGCGGGGTATCCGGCAGCAGCACGCCTGTCAGCGCGTAAAGGTTACCGAGGGAGTCCCCGGAGAATTTAAGCCTGAGGTCAACCCCGCCCATTTTCATTGGGTCGTTGACGGTCCCCACAAAGGCCACGCGAGACGTGCCAGAACGCACGTCGGCCTGCACCGGGAACGCGCTATCGCTTTCACTGCGCAGCGCCAGCATGCCGCCGATTTTACCGCTGCCTTCCACCGGCTGGCCGTTGTAGTGACCATTCACTTTCAGCCCGAACGCGTAATCCGCCGCCTTCGCCGCGTCCTTCCCCTGCGGCTTTTGGCCTGACACTTCACTGAACGGCAGCGGTTTACCCAGCGGATCGACGAGGATCGTTAGCTCTGCCCTGGTGACCTTGTCGTCTACCGCGATCCGGCCTTTATCAAACAAAATATTGTCCAGCCGGAAGGACCAGCCGGACGGTTTTTGATGGGGATCGTTGTCGCCAGAGCTGGCAAGGTTAAAGGTCCAGTTATTATTTTTTTCCGACAGCCGGATAATTCGGGCGTCGGGCTCAACCAGCTTAATCCAGGGGATGTAGACCGTTTTGGTGAGGAGCGAGAGTGGGGCAAGCGTCGCATCCACCCTCGGCAGATGAACCATGGTGACTTCGGGGATATCCGGCGGGTTGCCAAGAAGAATGTCCTCGGCGTGAACGTGCGGCCATGGCACCCAGCTACGCCAGCCGCTTTCGTCTTTGTTTCGCTCCCAAACCACGCCCAGATCGCCACGAATGGCAAAGGGGCGGTTCAGTTCGGTCGAGACTTTTTGGTTGATGGTTGGTTTTAGTCGGTTCCAGTCAAACGTCGCAATCACGACGATCGCCACCACAACCAACAACAAGAAAATCCCGGCGATTACACTGCTAATTTTACCTGCTCTTGTCATCCTTCTTACCTCTCCTGATGCCGGCCTGCCTGACTAAAAGATAGTCCAGCATGACCGAAACGGCATCAGGGGAGGTGAATCAGCACATGTTCAAGGTTTTCGAAAGGAACCGGGCGCGAAAGGAAATAGCCCTGCGCTGCATAGGCAGGCGAAGACTGAACATCCCTCCATTCTTCAACCGTTTCAATACCTTCCACAATTACGCCTTTGCAGTAACGGTTCATCAATTGCAGCAGCATGGTGAACAAATTGCGCCCTTCATCGCTTTTTCGCAGCATGATGAAAAGTTCGCGCGCCACTTTGATGTAGTCATAACGCACTTCGCTCAGCGCAGAAAAGTTTGCCAGGCCGGTGCCAAAATCATCCAGCCAAAGCGGGCCAAACTCGTGCATACCGGCCAGAGTTGCCGCCTGCGGCAGGTTGATATGCTCCACCAGCTCAAAGCGCACCCACGGCAGTTTTGCGATCAAATCGAGGATCGGCTGATGCTGCTTCATGGCAATCAGGGTGGGGCCATCAACGTTCACCGAGGCCAGAATGTCATGCCCGATAAAGGTCTGCTCCCATGCTTCCAGCAGGCGCAGCTGCTCTTCCACCACCGTAAGACGCTGGCGGCCGGGGATCGAAGAGAAATAGCGGTCAGGCGGAATACGCACGTCTGCCTCGGCCGGATGCGTCACCACCGTGAGCAGCTCCACTGCCATCAATTTCCCGTCTGTTTTATAAATCGGCTGAAAGGTATAGCGCCGCTGGCACTGCAGCCAAAATCGTCGCTCCTGCAAACTTTCAACGCTCGCCTCAAGCGTATGCAGCCGGTGAGTAATCTGTTTCAACTTCATCTGTACATCCTGTTTGACCTGATGACTCTACATGGCTCGTCGAAAGGTTATCGGCGTGGCAATTGAGAACTTTATGTTCGCTTTCGCAGCAAAATCGACTAGAGCGATTTTTGTCACAATCACAACAACCTGGCGCACATCAAAATTTTCCGAAACACTGTTTTAAAATGTTTGACTCACTTTTCACCACGGCGGAGAATGCGAAAAAACAGTCTTTTTGTTCATTTCATCATCAGGTTTCCTATGCCCACTCAGAAAATTGCCGTGATTGGCGAATGCATGATTGAACTGTCTCAGAACGGCGCTCAGCTGCAGCGCGGCTTTGGTGGCGATACCTTAAATACCTCCGTATATCTCGCTCGCCAGATCAGCGAAAGCGAGCTTGAAGTGCACTATGTCACCGCCCTTGGCGAAGACAGCTTTAGCCAGCAGATGCTGGACACGTGGCGTAAGGAGCGGCTGCATACGGCGCTGATTCAGCGCCTGGAACACCGCCTTCCGGGCCTCTACTACATCGAGACCGACGCCCACGGCGAGCGCACCTTCTACTACTGGCGTAACGAAGCGGCGGCGCGGTTCTGGCTGGAGAGCGAGCGTTCAGAGGAAATTTGCGCCGAACTGGCACAGTTCGATTATCTCTACCTGAGCGGTATTAGCCTGGCTATCCTCAACGAAACCAGCCGCGAGAAGCTGCTGGCAATGCTGAAGCAGGCGAGAGCCAACGGCTGCAAGGTGATTTTCGACAACAACTATCGCCCACGCCTATGGGCCAGCCCCGAAGAGACACGGCGCGTTTACCAGCAGATGCTGGCCTGCACGGATATTGCCTTCCTGACGCTGGATGATGAAGACTTGCTTTGGGGCACTGCCCCGGCAGGTGAGGTGATTCGCCGGACGCACGCTGCAGGCGTAGAAGAAGTGGTTATCAAACGGGGCGCAGAGTCTTGCCTGGTGTCGATCAGAGGTGCAAGCGAACTCGAAGTCCCCGCCCTTCGACTGGCGAAAGAAAACGTTGTGGATACCACCGCGGCAGGGGATTCGTTTAGCGCAGGCTACCTGGCGGTGCGTTTAACCGGAGGAACGACGGAAGAAGCCGCGAAGCGCGGCCATCTGACGGCAGGGACGGTGATCCAGTTTCGCGGGGCGATTATCCCGCTGGAAGCAATGCCCAAATAAGTGGACCCTCACCCCGAGGGCTAAAAGAATTCCCCCTCTCCCCTATGGGGAGAGGGTCGGGGTGAGGGGCAATCCCGGCACTAAGAAGCCGGAGGAATATCCGAAACATCCTGCTTAGGATCGTCGGTCACCGGCGGCGCGGCGGCTGGAACCATCACCTTATCCCACGTCGCTTTCAGTTCCTTCATGTTGTACTCAGGCTCGCCCTTAGGCTGCAGCAGTATCAGCGACATATCCTGAGACAGCTGCTGACGCAGGTCCTGGTTGAGCATCGACACGGTCAGGCTGTCGAGGAAGTCCTGGCGCAGCTTCTGATACTGTTCCGGCGCAATATCGACAACCTGGTTCTGCAGCGAGCGCATGCGCTGGCTGATCAACACATCGGTGTCGGTGCGCGCGTAGGTGGCAAACAGCTTCGTCAGCTCGCCCTTCTTCTGGGCAATCAGCGCATCAAACTCTTCCTGAGACAGGCCCTTATCACGCACTCGCAGCAGCTCGCGGCCTACGCTGGTCAGGCTGGCGTTCAGCTTATCGTTTGGCGACTCAATGTTTATCCCGCACTGGGCACGCAGATAGAGCACGCGACAGTCGAAGCTGAGGTTCAGGTCTTTAACGCCGTTTTTGCCCAGGCTTTGCTGCACGTTCCAGAACAGCGCTTCGCGAGCCAGGTCCGCACGCCAGTAGCGCAGCAGCGCCGCAGACTCACGAATCGGCTGCCAGGTGTTGTCCCACATCAGAGAAAGCCTGTCCTGGTGCACGCTATCGGTCATCAGGCTGACCGGCTCAGGCTTGAGCGGGGAGAGCGTTGGCACCGGCGCAGGCGTTTCGCGCTTGCCTTTCAGCTCGCCGAACGTTTTGTTGATTTGTTCCGCTACGCTGCGGCTGTCTACGTTGCCGACCACGATAAGGGTCATGGCGTCCGGGGTGTACCATTTGTCGTAAAACGCTTTCAGCTGCGCGGCGTCAACCGGGCGCTTGAGGCTTTCTGCCGGATCATGGCCCAGCAGCGTGGAGCCTTTGAGGCGATAGCGCCACCAGCTGTCTTTGGTGTTCATCGGCCAGGTGGCAACCATATCCGGCGCGTGCAGCGCAGCGGTCACGGTGCCAGAGGCCACGTCCAGCGAGCCGGTATTCGTCGCCAGGAACATCAGCGCTTCTTTCAGTAAATCATTACGGTTATTCGGCAGGCTGAGGTTAAACAGCGTGAAGTCATACGAGACGATAGCCGGAGGAAGTGGGCGCTCCGGGTCGCTGCTTTGCTGCCATAACGAACGCGCCTGGCTCGTCGGCAGGCCGCCAGCCTGCGTCAACACCATGCGCGGTAAAAAGTGGCTGTAACCGCTTTGCTGAGCGGTTTCGGCGAGCGAACCGGTATTCACCATCAGGCGAATTTCAACGCGATCGCTTGGGCGCTGGGGAGTGGATAAAACCTGCCACTGGAAGCCGTTAGAAAGCGTTCCCTGTTGCCAGGCCGGGTCCGGCTGGAGTGCTTCTGCCTGCACGTTACCGGCCATTGCTGCTAACAGCAATCCGCCAGCTAAAAGTCGAATCTTGGTGCCCTGCATGTGAACCCCTAAAAACAATCCTGGTTAAAAGTAGCACATCGGCGCGGCATTCGACGTCCGCAGACCGACATAGGTGACGTTTCACCAATCCGTTTGACCGCATTTCTGCGAAAACGTCACTTAAGAAAGTGAAAAATAGAGAGTGTTGAATATTTAGCGGGGTAATTATGCAGAGTCGCCCGCAGCGAGGGCAAGTCGCTGCGGGCAATTGGTCGGATTAGTGGGAGACTTCGGTCACTTTTTTGTCGGATTGTGGATTATCCAGCTGCTGGCGAAGCTGTTTTTCATCCAGCTGTTTCACCCATTTGGCCACCACGACGGTCGCCACGCCGTTACCCACCAGGTTGGTCAGCGCACGGGCTTCGGACATGAAGCGGTCGATACCCAGAATCAGCGCCAGACCGGCGACCGGCAGATGCCCTACCGCAGAGATGGTTGCAGCCAGTACGATGAAGCCGCTACCGGTCACGCCTGCAGCTCCTTTAGAGGAGAGCAGCAGCACCACCAGCAGCGTTATCTGGTGGAAGATATCCATGTGGCTGTTGGTCGCCTGAGCGATAAACACCGCCGCCATCGTCAGATAAATCGACGTGCCGTCCAGGTTGAAGGAGTAGCCGGTTGGAATAACCAGGCCAACAACGGATTTACGGCAGCCGAGTTTTTCCATCTTATCGAGCATGCGCGGCAGCACGGACTCGGAAGAGGACGTTCCCAGCACAATCAGCAGCTCTTCTTTGATGTAGCGGATGAACTTGAAGATGCTGAAGCCGGTGACGCGCGCAATAGAGCCCAGCACCAGAATCACAAACAGCAGGCAGGTAATGTAGAAGCAGATAATCAGCTGGCCCAGCTGAACCAGAGAGCCGACGCCGTATTTCCCGATGGTGAACGCCATCGCACCAAACGCCCCGATAGGCGCCAGGCGCATGATCATGTTGATGATACCGAAGATAACCTGAGAGAAGCTTTCGATGACGTTAAAGATCATCTGGCCTTTGTGGCCCAGGCGATGCAGGGCAAAGCCAAATAGCACGGCAAACAGCAGCACCTGCAGGATGTTACCGCTGGCAAACGCGCCAATCACGCTGCCTGGAATCACGTCCAGCAGGAAGGCAATCACGCCCTGTTGCTGAGCCTGTTCGGCGTAAACCGCCACCGCTTTAGCATCCAGCGTCGCCGGATCAACGTTCATCCCCGCGCCAGGCTGCAGCACGTTGACCACGATAAGCCCGATAATCAGCGCGATGGTGCTGACAACTTCGAAATAGAGTAACGCTACCGCGCCGGTACGGCCCACGGCTTTCATGCTTTCCATGCCCGCGATCCCGGTCACCACGGTGCAGAAGATGACGGGCGCAATAATCATTTTAATCAGTTTAACGAACGCGTCGCCAAACGGTTTCATTTGGGCACCCAATTCCGGGTAAAAGTGACCCAGCAAAATGCCGATGGCAATTGCGGTCAGCACCTGAAAATACAGACTTTTGAAGAGTGAGGTTTTCATTAGAGTATCCTTGGGACGGAGAGTAACCGCAGCCCGGCTCAGGGACCGGTATCACTGCGGCACTCAACATATCACCCCAAAAAAAACGCAGAAGTGGCCTCGATCGACTTTGTTAACGGAATTGTTAAAAACTTGAACTGAACCGATCCAGCTCGCAACATTTGTAACTAATGTTTTTCATTCAGGCAGCAAGAAATTCACTTTCAAACTGCTCCAGGGTGCGGGCTTTGGCATACAGGAAGCCCTGCGCGTAGATAACGCCGTGCGCCACCAGCCACTCGCGCTGTGCCTCTTGCTCAACGCCCTCGGCCACCACTTTCAGGTCCAGCGCTTTGGCCATCGCGATGATAACCCCCACCATCGCGTTGTCTTCCGGCAGCCCTTCCACGAAGCTTTTGTCTATCTTCAGCACGTCAATCGGCAGCGCTTTCATGTGGTGCAGATGACGCAGGCTGGCGTAGCCCATACCAAAATCGTCCAGCGCGATGCGCACCCCAGCCTGGCGAAGCGGCCGCAGGATATTCACCGCCGCTTTCGGGTCGTCTATGCGGCGGCTTTCGGTCACTTCGAGGATCAGCGTGCCGGGCTGGATACGATAGCGCTTAAGCAGCTCCAGCAGCGACGGCACCATCTCTTCATGCAGCAATTGTAACGCAGAGAGGTTCACGCATAGCGGCAGCGTAATGCCCCTGCTTTGCCAGGCAGACAGGGTGCGGCAGGACTCTTCGAGGATCCAATTACCGACGGTAATCATCATTCCGCAGGCCTCAATGCGTTCAATCAACCCTTCCGGCAGGCTCCAGCTGCCGTCCAGCTGGCGCTGACGCAGCAGAACTTCGGCGCTGACCACGCTGCCGTCGCGCATATCCACCTGCGGCTGCAGCCAGACGGCAAAATGGTGTTTTTCCAGCGCGTTTAAAATATCGTGTTCTTCGGTCAGGCGACGCTGCGCTTTTTCCATTTGATCGGGGTCGAAGAACTGAATCTGATTTTTCCCGCAGCGGCGAGCAGAAAGCGTCGCCGAGGCCGCCCGACGGTAAAGCTGCTCGGCGCTGAGCCCGGGCTTGAACATCGCAATGCCGAGGCTGGCGGTTGGCTTCAGCTGAAGCGCCTGAACCGGCAAACGGGCATTGAGCGTTTCCATGATTTTCTGCGCCAGCGACATCGCATACCACGGGTCGCTGACGCCGTAGAGCAGCAGCCCAAAATCATTCAGGCTGAGCTGGGCCAGCACCGCGTTGGCA
Organism: Cedecea selenatireducens; assembly: GCF_042138895.1. Lineage (NCBI taxonomy): Bacteria > Pseudomonadati > Pseudomonadota > Gammaproteobacteria > Enterobacterales > Enterobacteriaceae > Cedecea > Cedecea selenatireducens. The sequence continues at coordinate 8,469 of NZ_JBHIKW010000013.1, forward strand.
GGCAGCACGGGTTTGATTTTTTCCACCAGCGTCAGCAGCAGCATCTCGCGCTGCTCTTCGTTCAGCACGCCGGCCGCATCCTGCAAGGTTTCGCTGCCGATTAACATCAGCGCACCGTGTTTCTCGTTCACCACCATCTGCTCAATCAGCGCCAGCAGCAGCGCTTTGTTTGGCAGCTCGGTGATCGGATTGTGGGTGCTCATCGTGTTCATCTGCTCTTGAAGACGCAGCGTAACCTGCTGGTTGCGGTTATAGCTGCGCACCAGCATGCCGATTTCATCGTCATGGTGCAGCGGCGGCAACGTTAGCTGGTGCTCACCCGCCTGCTGGGGGTTAAGGCCATCCAGCTCGCGGCTAATCTTACGGATCGGATGCACCACCAGCCGATTGATGCACCAGCTGATCGCCACGGTCAGAATCAGCGCCAGCAGCAAATAGGTGGTCAACAGGGTGGAAATCGTGCTGATGATGATGCGATACATGCGCCACGAGTCGGCCTGTAGCACGAGATAAGCCAGCGGCTGCGGGTTAGCCGGGCGCTCCAGCGAATAAAGCGGGAGAGATATCTGCACCGGCAGCTCAAACACGCGGGTGATCAGCATCGGGATTTGGTGTTCCGGTATAAAGCTAAGCCGAAGCGCCTGGAACTGGTTCGGCAGCACCACGTCCGCCCGGCTGATAATGCCGGAAGGTTGGATCTGGTGCAGGATAGCCTCGGCCTGAGGAATGTCCGCCCGAAGGATAGCGTCAGACAGCGGAAGACGAATGGAGTGGGCGATTTTCTCCATTTGGGTGGCGGTGTCGTAGCGGTTTTGCTGCACAAAATGGAACAGCTGAATGACGATAAAAATAAAAATAAACACCAGGGCCACGGCTGACACCATAGCCATCTGTTTTATCGTTAGGGAACGACTGACTCGCAAGCTGACTCTCCGCTTATGCTTAACCCACGCCACGCCCGGCATCAGGATATTCTTATGCCCGCAGAGTATACTGCATTGCCACGGTTTTTAATCCTCGCCCCTGGATAATCGGCTAATTCTGCTTTTATGGCTAAATTTGAGTCAACGTCGGGCTGAAGAACCGCTGACGGCGGGCTAACCCGCCGTCTTAGAATACGCCCAATCAGAAGTCTGCGTAAGGCACCAGCGGCTGCGGCGGCATATCCATATCGCCCTGCCAGCCCGCCATCGAGTAGCGAACGAAAATCAGCGCGTGGCTTGGGGTGTAATCCTTGGCCTGCTGAATATCAATCCCGGCACCGATTGACCAGTGCGAACTGATGCGGCGCTCTACCAGCGCCCTGGCCGTGTAGCCGAAGCCGTTGCTGCTGCTGGCTGAGGATGGGTCGTTACGGTCCGGATAGCCATTGAGATCGTCCGGGTAGGCGTTAGTGTTATTTGGCACGAGGTTACGCAGCGGATAGCGCATGCCCGCATTGCTGTGGGAATAGGACCAGGAGCCGGAAGCGCCCAGCTCCCAGGACCAGTTCTCTGTACGCTTACGCCAGGTCACCGGCACGGCAAACGACACGTATTTCTGCGGGCTGTAATAACCGCCCTGGCCGAGGAAGTAGTCACTAAGATCTTTTTCATAGTGCCAGACCATATTGGTGAGGCCGACGGTCAGGCGCTGGTTATTCTCGTTGATCAGCTTGTAGTAGTAGCCCGTCATCCAGCGCACGCGCCAGTTATCGGCCACGTTTTTCCCGGTAAGCGTGTCTGCGCTCAGGCTGGACCAGACGCCGTTAGCTTCGCCCTTATCGTAGCTCAGGCTGACACCGCCGCCGGTTGCCCGAACGCCGCCCCACACGGTATTGGTATTCGGATCCCGCTGCCCGCCGAAGGAAAGCAGGGAGCTGGAGATTGGGCGTCGGTGCGCATTCACGGTGTAGCCAATCGGCCCGAGGTCGTTGCTGTAGCTCACGCCGCCCACGACATCAACGACGTCAAAGCCCAGCGGCGTAGTGCCTATATCCGTCTGCCACGTATCGTTTTTCCAGCCAACGGCCAGGCTTGCGCCGTTGCCACTCTGTTTTGTGTTGCCGAAACAGTTGTGTTCCGCACAGGTGCCCCAGCGCTCCTTGTAGCCCGAGCCGTTATCTTTGAACGATCCGGCATCCATGTTCACCATATCGGTACGGAACCACATGCGTCCATCGCTGAGCGGGGCGTCCACTTCCAGCATGGTGGTGTGCGCTTTCAAATCTGAATAACCCGGCGTGCCGCTGGAACCCCAGTATTCGTGGTCAAGCGTCACGTTCACATCCTGCTGACGATAAAGATCGGCGGCGTCGCTACGCACGCCACGCTTCAGCCAGTCGTCTTTTTCGTCATTACGCGTAAGGCGAGTGAAGCTGTCGTTATCCACCGGGCGCGTCCGGGTGATACCTGAAGACACCATCGCGTCTTTATAGGTTTCCAGCGCCTGCTGCGGCTGGCCGCTTGCGGCCTGGAAGCGGGCGGCATCACGCATCACCAGCGCGCTGTCCATCGACGGCGGCTGGCTTTTCGCCGCAACCAGAATCGGGGCATAGGTTTGTGCAGCTTTTTCGTTATCACCCAAAACAGCCCAGGCATTTGCGACCCGGCGCTGGGTATTGATCGACGGGGTAACGCCCGCCGGGGTTGTTTGCAGCTTAGCCAGCAGATCACGAGCCTGCGGTTTATCACCTTCGGCGATCAGCACCTCGGTTAAGCCTAACAGCGCGTCTTCGTTATTCGGCGAGCGCTGCAGGACTTTCTGATACTGCGATTTCGCCGTGGTACGGTCGCCACGCTCGGCGGCCCAGTCGGCCAGCGTTAAATCAATGCGATCGGACGGCGTCTGCTGCTGAAGCAGCGCAATGGCGTCTTTTTCTTTACCGCCGTCCCGCAGGCGGTTAGCCGTTTGCATCACTTCGTTGAACTGCAACCGGTCGGCAAGCTCATGAATATTATCGTTCCACTGCGCTTTTGGCAGCGTATTGAGGTGGCTCAGCGCCGCCGCATCGTGGTTATTGCCTGAAAGGTAAAGCCCGTAGGCGAAGACCTGCTCAGGGTCGCCAGGTTTACGCTGGGCAAGACCTCGCATCAGGCTATCCGCCTCGCTATGCTTCCCGGCGGCGTAGAGATCGTTAGACAGGCGATAGGTAATCCATACGCTGTCCGGGTCAAGCTTGAGCCGCTGACGCTGAACGTCCGCTGCTTTTGCCCACTGCCCCTGACTTTCCAGCGCGGTAGCCTGCTGCTCCAGGCGATCTGCCGTCAGGCTGCGTTCAATATCATCTATGCTTTTGCGCTGGCTGGAGGAAAGGCTCTGAATATAGGCCGCAGCGCGCTCCGGCGACTGACGGCGATAAACGTTTGCCAGACCGCGAATGGCGTTGCTGTTCCCACGATCCATGCGCAGCGCCTGCTGGTAATAACGCTCGGCGCCCGCGTCGTCTTTTTTGGCGACGGCAACATCGCCAAAGCCCAGCACCGCATAGCTATCGGTATTATCAATTCTTTGCGCCTGCTGGTACTTCTGCAGCGCGGCATCCGGATTATTGGCTTTTAGCTGGGTATCACCCTGCTCAATAAGCAGCCAGTAGCGGTTCGTTTTGAGCAAGCTGTCCCACTTCCCGCGGTTATCGCTTTCAGGATCCATCTGAATCGCTTTTTCAAACTGCTGCACCGCCAGGGCACGTTTTCCCTGCTGGGAATAAGCCTGCCCCAACGCGCCAACCACTTCGCTGTCGTTCTGCTTAGCGTTTAACGCCTCTTTCAGCTGCGGGATCGCCTGGTTTCCGCGCCCGCCGCTGACGTCCTCTAAACCTTTAGCACGCGCCCGGAAGGCCGGATCGGCCAGCTGCTTTTGCTGCTGTGCGAGTTGTTCACGCGCGCTGGCGACCGTATCGCCCTCGGTGAACACGGTGAGAAAACGCTGCAAAGCCGCCACGCTTTCTGGCCCTGCCGGCAGGTTCTTAATTTGACCATACCACTGCACAGCGGCATCGCCCCGGCTGCTGTTGGACTTCGACATCTTCTCCAGCATCTGGTAAGCCTCGGCGCTGCGGTCGTTGGCAAACATCAGGCGTGCCAGGTTGCCACGCAGCTCGGCATTCCCCGGCGCGGCAGCGTCCAGCGCTTTGAGCTTATCAATCGCCTGGTTAGCACCACCGGGACGCTTCGCCATCAGCATCCAGTATTCAATCGCTAAATCACCCTCAGGCGGGTTGCCGCCAAACATTTTTTCATAGGCCGTAATAGCCTGCTCGGTGTGGCCGCTGGCCGCGAGTAACCGGGCTTCCTGCAGCTGCTGGCGGCCGTCCGCGCTGGTCAACATCATGGTGGACTGAGACTGTTTGTAGCCATCAGAACCGGGGGCCAGCTTTGCCAGCCGCTCCAGCTGCTTTTTCGCCCCGGCGTTGTCACCCTGGCGCAGCATGTAGCGCATCCGGGCTGAAATAACGTCCGGATCGTCGGGTGCCATCAGCTCCAGTCGGGCAAGGGACTGACGCACGATATCTTCGCGCTTGCTGGCCTCGCCCATACGCACCTGATCGAGCAATTGCTGCTGAGGCGTCAGGGCGGCCTGGGCCATCGGCATCAGCGCCATGCCCAGTGAGAGAGTGACTAAACTTAATGAGAACTTGCGCATACCTGACCCCAGCTCGGGATTAATTCACCCAGAGAATTGAAGCGAAAACGTTTTTGATCCCATCCCTGACCAAAGAGCGTTAAAACGTAGCTGTAATAGGCGTCAGCCTGGGGGAAATTGTCCTTAACCCGCTGGCGCTGCACTTCCCGTGCTTCGCTATCCTGTAAAAAAGGCAGCATCGCGGCGGAGAAACCCACCGGCCCGTTGCCCTGAATATTTCCGGTTTGCACCTCGACTTTTTCCGGCGGCAAACCTTGTTTAATCGTCATATCGGCCATCGGCTGGAATGCCTTTAGCAGCCGGGCCTTGTGCGGATCGTCGTCGGCCATCATGCCAACCCAAAGGTAAACGCGTATCGAGTCATAGCTGCCGTAGCGGGCATCATCTGTCGCAAACTGCCAGCCTTTGCCTTCGCGCCAGTCAGCCCAGTTTGGGGAGAATCCTTTTGGCGCAGTCTCGAGCAGTAACCGCTGATTAGCCGCCCGCATCGCCGGCCATGGGCCACGGTAGCGAACCACCCGCTGTAGCACCTGCGGCGGAAGGTAGCTTGGGTTCAGCCGCCACTCAGGGGAATGGTTAAAACCCACACGCCCAGGCAACAGTGAAAAACCAAGCCCAGGGATTTTAATCACTTCCTCTTTCGCCACGCGCTGAAGCAGCTTTTCGCCAAGGCGCTTATAGGCAGGCTCATGCCACAAACGCCCCGCCTCCAGCAGGCTCCAGACAATCCACATGTCGGCGTCAGAGGCAGAGTTAGTGTCTAAAACCGTCCACTCGTCTTTGTCGTTTTTGCCCCATAACCAGGCGGGCAGATGGTCTTTTAGCGCCCCTTCTGCAAGGTTGTTTTCCGTCCAGCTCAGCAGCTGGTCGAACATTGCCCTGTCGTTAGCGGCCAGCGCAAAGAAGAGCGCATAACTTTGCCCTTCCGAGGTGGTAATTTTGCGTTCATCGCTGGGGTCGATAACCCTTCCCTGGTCGCTGATGTAGTTCTGTTTAAACTGCTCCCAGGCAGGCCAGGTACAGGCGGCCTGCCCGGTAACGGCTGTCAACATCAGCCCGACCATCAGCAGTACGGAGCTGATTTTCATCGTGATTACTCGTCTTCAGGATCGATACGGCGGCGGCTAATAATACGCAGGATGCGCCACAGCACCCAGGCCAGTAGCACTACGCTTATCGCCGCAAAGATAGCCAACAGAACCGGATGGTTCGACAATGCGTACCAGATGCGCTCGAACCAGGGCAGATGGCCAACGTAGTAAATATCACCCACGCGCAGGCTATCGACGCCGGATTCACGAATCACCGCCACGGACCCGGAAATCGCCGCACGTTTGCCGCTGTCATTAAGCGCACCGTTCAGCAGTTCGTAGCCGCGAGGGCTGTCGGCCAGTAAAGCGAGGACGCTGCGCTGGTCGTTATACGGCGACTGGAAGCCCACGATGGCGGCCATCGCACCTTTGGAATTGACCGTGGTTTGCGTATCCGCCGCGCGATCTTTTGGATCGGAAACGCTGCTCAGCAGCGGCGTCTGGCGGACCGGCGTTTTCACCCAGCTTTGCGCGGCTTCAACCAGAAGATCGATACGTTTGTCATCTTTCATCGTCGGCGGAATGGTGCCGATTATCATGATGTCCGCATCTTTGCCCTGAATTGTGCTGCCATCATCCGTCAGATTCACGTTTACGGCAGGGAAGCCGGTTTGCGAACCAATGGTGCCAAGCGCGTCCAGCAGCGCGGTCACCTGAGCAGGTTTAGGCTCCTTGCTGACCACCACGATAGTTTGCGAGAGATCGGCCATGCGGCTGAACGGGAAGCCAGCATTCGCGTAGGTACGCAGATCCGGCATCGCAATAAAGTGATGGTAGTTGGAGAAGTCGATAGTTGACTCGTCCTCCACCACAACGTGGTTTTGAATCGGCTGGTAAGTAATACAGTTTTCAAGCGAACCACCCGGCATCGGGTTCATGTACGAGAAGTCAAAGCGCAGCTGGTTGGCGGCACCCAGGCGCAGCGCCGGAATGGCCACGTCGGTTTTGCCGTCCAGCAGCCCTTGCAGCACCGGCAGGCGCAGCAGCAGCTTGCTGTTCTCTTCGCTCGGCGTCAGGCTGAACGACTGCAGGAACTGGTTGTTCAGGCTGATATCCATGCGCGAGCTGTCTTTCATCGCTGGCGCGGTGTAACGATATTTCAGGTTCAGATCGATCCCGTTACTGCGCAGCAGATAGAGATCCGGCGGCAGGTTCATGGTCACGCTAATCGCACCCGGCTGCACTCCGCTGGACTGCAGCTGCTCCTGGTAGCCTTTCATTTCGCCAAGCGTCACCGGGCGGTCGGTTCTCACCCAGTTTGGCGCATCGTAAGGTTCACGTGGCAGCAATGGCTTCACATCATCCACGGTGACGCTGCTGCCGCGGAACAGGATATTGCCCTGGGCAATCCCTTTTGCGGCCTGCACGAGGTCTTTGTCATCGCGCCCCATCACCACCAGCAGCTTAACGTATGGGTTATCCGGGTGGCTTATCATCTCAACGGTTGGCGCCTGCACGGCCGGATGGTCACGCAGGAAGTCAGGACGCTTGTCGTTAGTGGCAAATACGATACCGTTGCTTGTCGGCAACTGGTTGAAAAGCACCGGGAAGCTCTGCCCACGCCACGCCGTGCGGGAGCCAAACCATGAGGCGACAATCCCTGCGGCGCGCTGCTGCTCAATATCCGGGCTGGCGGCAAAAACAATCGGCAGCGTCAGCGGGCGGTCATCGCGCGAGTCGAAGAACGGCACCGGGAAGTGCGACAGGTCGTTTTGCACCGGCAAACGCTGATAGGTCAGCGACAGCGAACTGCTGCGCCCGACATCCATCCACAGCGTGCTGCTGGCCGGGTTTTCACAGATATCGCGATAGTGGCCGACAAACTCCAGCCGCACGCGGTTAAAGTCGGTGATATACAGCGGATCGACCGGCACCTGAGCAAACGTCTTTTTGCCCAGCTGTTCTTTGGTGACCGGCAGAACGCCCATCAGCTCGTCGTTAAGATAAACTTTCAGCTGAGACTGCACCGGCAGCAGGGCAGGCGAAGGCGTGTATTCAAGATTCAGCAGCGCTTTCGAGACGATTTCATCCCGACGCATGCCAAACTCAACCCCGCTGTTCGGCTGCACGCCGGTTAACACCATACTTCCCGGCGGCGGCGCAATTTGCGCGAAATTCAGCTTCACATCGCGAGAAGGCACATTTTCGGCGACGATGGGTGCATTTGCACCCGGCACACCCGGCAAAACCTGCCCAACCATAGGGGCGTTTTCCGCAGGCGTTGCAGGCACCACCGCGTCCGTCGACCCAGGCTGAGGTGTCACCACCGCCTGGTTTGCCGTAGCCACGGCAGGAACCGTCGGAGCCGGGGTCGCGTCAGCCGCGTTCACCGCCGTAACAGGCAGGGCGCTGATGCCTACCGCCGCCGCATAAAACCAGGATATTTTTCTTTTCATCGCGTTTTCATCAAATTAATCAGGCTGTTGACAAACCTCAGGCGAAGGAAGAAACACCAGAGAACATCAATTCGTTATTTCGGTTGCCGGCTACAAAAAGGGAAAAACCACGCTTCCTCCCTCTTCATAAGCAATCTCGTCAGGCCAATGCAGACAAGGTCCGCCGTTTTGCTGGTTCGGCCGTCGGGCTGTGCGGAATAAACGACACAACCCAGTCAACCAGCACGGTGATCGCGTGGAAAATAAACTTCAATGACGGTGGAGCAAACTCCGCGAGGTGCCGGTAGCCCCGGAAACCAAGCTTGAGAATATCCACCAGGCTTTCCAGCGGCTTATCCTCAGGGAAACTGTCCTGCCATAGCGCCCAGGTGTCGGCGCGGGCAAAAGTACACTGAATAAAATCAATATGTTGTTTGGTGGTCATCTGCGCCAGCTGCAGGCCGACTTCGTCACCAAAGACCCTCATCACCTGGGCCGGGAAGAAGAACTCCTGCGCCCCACGCTTGAGCAGCAGATTCACTTTTTGGCCTTCCAGCACCTGCGTTGGGCCATGAATCTTGATGCCTACCCCGCCGTCTGAATAGTCGTGCACGGTGCAGGGGAACAGATGGCCGTCTTCACGCGCCAGCGCCGCCGGCATGGCGATTTCAACGCGGTGCGCGCGCCTGACCTGCTTACTCTCAACCGAAACGGCGACTGCGCCACCGAGAATAATCAGGTTGTAGAATACCCAAAGCAGGCTCACCACCACCGTTAGCGCCTCGTTTTCGGGGCCGTAGAAGAAACGCCATGCCCCAACGGCAACGCCCAGCAGGTTAACCAGCACCAGCACGAGGTACGGCCTTGTGATCACCCAGTCTACGTACTCGTTTTCAACTAACCCGCCTTTCGCGGTGACGTTGAACTTCCCTTTGTGCGGGTTGAATAGCGCCACCAGCGTAGGCTGGGCGATATACCACGCCAGCACCGTTTCATAGATTTCACTCCAGAACGAATGGCGGTACTTGCCCTGAATTTTGGAGTTGGTCAGGCTGGCGTGAACCATGTGCGGCAGAACAAACAGCGCAATCATGATAGCCGGGGCGTAAATGATATAGGCGTGGAACAGCAGAAACGCCAGCGGCGCAGTCAGGAAGATAAGCCGCGGGATCCCCGACAGGAAGTGGAACATGGCGTTGGCGTAACAGAGTCGCTGGGCAAACTTCAGCCCTTTACCGAAGAACGGGTTATCGAGACGGAAAATCTGCGTCATGCCGCGCGCCCAGCGAATACGCTGCCCGATGTGTGCCGAAAGGCTTTCCGTTGCCAGCCCTGCCGCCTGCGGAATACGCAGATAAGCCGAGGTGTAGCCGCGCCGGTGCAGGCGCAGCGAAGTGTGCGCATCTTCGGTCACCGTTTCGACGGCAATACCGCCAATTTCATCCAGCGGCCCACGGCGGATCACCGCACAGGAGCCGCAGAAGAACGTGGCATCCCACATGTCGTTCCCGTCCTGCACCAGCCCGTAGAACAGCGTGCCTTCGTTAGGCGTTTTACGAAAACGCCCAAGGTTGCGCTCGAACGGGTCGGGCGAGAAGAAGTGGTGCGGCGTCTGCATCATCGCCAGCTGTTTCTCTTTGAAGAACCAGCCCATAGTCAGCTGCAGGAAGGAGCGCGTTGGCACGTGGTCGCAGTCGAAGATGGCGACGAAATCACCTTTGGCATGCTTCAGCGCGTTATTGATGTTCCCCGCTTTGGCGTGCTCGTGCGTTGGGCGAGCGATATAATTTACCCCGACCATATCGGCGAACTGCTTAAACTCCTCGCGCCCGCCGTCGTCCAGAATCCAGATGTTCAGCTTGTCCTTCGGCCAGTCTATGCCCAGCGAGGCGTAGATGGTGCCCTTCACAACGTGCAGTTCTTCGTTATAGGTCGGGACAAAAATATCCACCACCGGCCAGGTGCTCATGTCTTTTGGCATCGGCACCGGCTGGCGGTTAAGCGGCCACACCACCTGGAAATACCCCATCACCAGCACCAGCCAGGCGTACGTCTCGGCAAACAACAGCCCCAGCCCGAAGGCAAGGCTCACCGGATCGTTCCAGTTAAGGGTCGAGGTGTAGCGCCACCAGATATAGCGGCAGGAAACGGTCAGCGACAGTACGATCAGCATCAGCGCGGCAAAACGCCCGGGCAACCGGCGAACCAGCAGCGCTACGCCCCACAGCAGCAGCAGGAAGATAAGCTGCGACAGCGGGTTAAACGGCTGAGTGATGCAAAGCAGGGCCAGAACGGCGGAAAAGACCACGATCGCGCCCAGAATAATACGCCGGGCGGTGTGGCTGATATGGCCAAGCTCTTTCTTCTCTTCGAGGTGCTGGGTGCGATTGCTAAAGTTTTCCGGCAGCTTATTCAGCCAGTCATGCCAGCTCTCGCGCCACGCCTGAATTCGGGCAAAAGAACGCACGCGAGGGCGCCCGCTTTTCTTGCCGGCACGAAGCATCAGCCACAGGCTTTGAATAGCGTAACGGACAGCGTCCAGCGGCCGAGGCCTGTCGGGATTGATGTGCGGATAAAGCTGGTCATGCTCGGCGCGTATGCGGCTCCAGCGCTGGCCTTCAAGCGGCAGAACAATCCACGCCAGAATAAAGACTATGCAGCCCAGCACGGCGCTGAACGGCGGAGCGCCGTTGCGACGGAAAGTACGATAACGCTCCCCCAACCGCCGGCTGGCAGCAGGAAGTAACAGCCACGAGGCCAGGTTACTCATGCTTCTTCCCTGAAAGGTTCAGCAGGCACCAGTTAGCGAGCGTCATAATTTCTTCTGCGATAAGTGAGTCCGGACGATGCTCGCCAGGCGGCTGTTTTACCGCGGCGCTTTCGGCCATCGCCTCATCCCGGTGGAGAATAATAGGGATCATCGTGCGCTGGCTCTGCAGCCAGATTTGGTAGATATCGTCCTGCAATTGGCTCGCTACCAGAAGATAGTTCACCAGTAAGTGCGCGCCTTTAGGCAGGGCCTGCTGGTGCAGGCGGATATGGCAGTTGGTGTCCGGTTTTACCACCGTCAGTACGCTATCGGTTTGCGCCAGAATCTGACGCGTTAATGCGTTAAAGCCGTGAGGTAAGTCCAGTAAAATCCACTGGTATTGCTGGCTCGCTTTCAGGTCAGCGAGAAAATGGCTGAACTGCCCGAGGGCTTTTTCCACCGTCTCGAACGTTTCATGCTCAGCCGGGCTCAGTTGACCAAACGGCAGCACGTCGAGGTGGCTGGTATAACGCCACGCGCTTTTGCGCCAGTCTTCGTTATCCAGCATGGCGCGCGCCCAGCCCTTAGGCTCTGCGAAATCAATATTATAAAACATGCGCAGCAGGTTATCTGGCGAGATATCTATCACCAGTACCGACTCCCCAAGCTGCTGCAACGACCAGCCAAGTGCCGCGGTGATAGAAGTCGTCCCTACGCCACCACGCAACCCCTGCAACCCAATGACAGCCATCAGGCCTACTCCCTATTGTTGCGTTAATTCCGCCAGCAACGGCCAGCGCTTAATTGCCGCCGCCAGCTGTTCCTGCTGCGATATATCGGTGTAATCTATTTCCGGCAGTGAGAATGCTTTACTTAGCGCCAGAAAATCATTTTGGAAGGCATAAACAAGCTTGTTTTCCTGAGCATTGCCAGTCTCTTCATCTTGCATTTTGGTAGTCATCCCTCGGGCAGGTTTCGTCACCAGCGATAACGGCAAATGTCCGGAAAACGAAAAGTGTTTTACAATGCTAAAACTGATGCTGTTTATTTTCAATGGTAGGTTTCTTTCTTAGCTTACGCTAGTAAACTGACATACATACTAATTTATCTCCAGGGGACGCCATGGAACCCATATTTTCGCTTGGCATCCGTTCATTGTGGAACGAATTGAGCCATATGCCCGCAGGCGGCATCTGGTGGCTAAACGTAGAACGTCAGGATGACGCAATAAACATTGTTAATCAAACAATTGCAGCCCAAAACTCGGATGCAAACGTTGCCGTCATTGCAATGTCAGCCAGGCCAAAACAAACGATAAAGCTCGACTCGACGAAAGGCCCGGAGAAAATACGCCTTTTTACGATGCCTTCGACTATCAATGGGCTCAACTCGCTGCGCCGTGATTTGATGTGCAGCATTAATCCCGAACACTACTTTTTTATACTCTTAAGCTCAGATAACGTTTGGGACAATATATCAACAGCCGACCTGCGCCATTGGCTTGCCGCGATGGGAAAATGGACCAAACGCATTAAGTGCAGTCTGCTTTTTGTCAATGTCGGAAATAATAATGACAAACAATTCTCATTATTAGTCAGCGAACATCGCAGCCTTTCCGGCCTCGCCAGCCTGCGCGCACAAAGTGATATTCACCGTTATGACGTAGCCTTCTGGTGTAATGAGAGAGGCGTCACAGCCGATCAACAACTTAATATTCAATGGCAAAATGAAGCGTGGCAGGTGCAGGAAAATTCCGAAAACGCCCCTCAGCCTCGCAGCGATGAAAAACGCGTGCTCAGCCACATTGCGGTGCTGGAAGGAGCCCCTGCCCTGTCGGAAAACTGGCAGCTCTTCGACAACAACGAGCAGCTGTTTGAAGCGGCGCGAACCGCGCAGGCCGCGACGATCATTTTCTCTCTCACCCAGAACGGCCAAATCAACAGCATTGCCCGCCAGATCCACTCGCTCCGCCGCCAGCGCGGCAGTGCGCTCAAACTCGTTGTCCGCGAAAACCAGGCCAGCCTGCGCGCCACCGACGAAAGGCTTTTACTGGGCTGCGGCGCCACGCTGATTATTCCGTGGAACGCCCCGCTTTCACGCTGTCTGACGATGATAGAAAGCGTGCAGGGCGCGAAGTTTACCCGCCATGTGCCGGAAGACATTAGCGTCCTGATAGACCAGATGCAGCCGCTGAAGCTGCGCGGCTACCAGCCGTGGGACGTCTTCTGCAACGGCATCGGCACGCTGATGAACAACGCTTTGCTGCCTGAAGACGGCAAAGGCGTAATGGTCGCGCTGCGCCCGGTGCCAGGGCTGCGGGTTGAGCAGGCGCTGACGCTGTGCCGTCCGAACCGCATGGGCGATATCGTCACCCTCGGCGAAAACCGGCTGGTGCTGTTCCTCTCTTTCTGCCGAATTAACGATCTCGATACCGCGCTGAATCACATATTCCCGCTGCCGGTGAACGACATTTTCACCAACCGCATGGTGTGGTTTGAAGACAGCCAAATCACGGCTGAAATACTCCAGATGCAGGCCATGCGTCCGGAGAAGTGGGCGAAACCGCTTGCCGCCACCCTCGACCTGAACACCGTGCGCCATGTCAGCCGCGAAGGGCACGGCTGGCGTCGGGAGCCAACGCCCATCACGCTGCTGGATGACACGCCGAGGGAGCAGACACCATGATGAACATCACCGACATCATTCAGCTCATCGTGCTTTGCGCGATTATTTTTATTCCGCTGGGCTACACCGCTCGCCGCTGGCTTCCTCGCCTTACCGCTTCGGTACGGCTGATGTTTTTAAAACCACGCTACGTTAAACCGGCCGGAACGCTGCGCCGAACTTCCGTCAAGGCAGACCATCAACATGACTAATCACTCTCAAACGGCAAAGTCGCCAGCCTATTTTCTGCAATACTGGCGTGGTCTGGGTGGCTGGAACTACTACTTCCTGTTGAAGTTCGGGCTGCTGTGGACCGGCTATCTTAATTTTCATCCGCTGGCAAACCTGGTTTTTCTGGCCTTTTTGCTGTTCCCGCTGCCGCCGCTCAAACTTCATAAGCTGCGTAACTGGATAGCCCTGCCGGTAGGGATTGGCCTGTTCTGGCACGATACCTGGCTGCCGGGACCTGACAGCATCATGAGCCAGGGCTCGCAGGTTGTCGGCTTTAGCGCAGACTACCTTCTCGACCTGGTGACCCGCTTTATTAACTGGCAGATGATCGGCGCGGCGTTTGTGCTGCTGGTTGCCTGGCTGTTTGTCTCGCAGTGGCTGCGCGTCACGGTCTTCGTCGTGGCAACCCTGGTGTGGCTGAACCTGCTAACCGTGGCCGGCCCGGCTATCTCTTTACTGCCGTCGACGTCGCAAACGACAGCCTCCGTTAACGCTGGCGGCACGGCTGGGGCAACAACTTCCGGCAATACGCTGGCCCCGGTTCCCGGTGATATTCCGGCGCAAACGGCACCACCGACCAGCGATAACATCACCGCGTGGCTGAACAGCTTCTATGCCAGCGAAGCTAAACGGCAGACCAAATTCCCGGACGCGCTGCCCGCAGACGCTCAGCCTTTTGAGCTGCTGATCATTAACATCTGCTCGCTTTCCTGGTCCGATATCGAGGCGGTGGGCCTCAGTTCGCATCCGCTGTGGAAACACTTCGATATTCTGTTTAAAAACTTCAACTCGGCGACGTCTTACAGCGGCCCGGCGGCTATTCGCCTGCTCCGCGCCAGCTGCGGCCAGTCCACGCATAAAGGTCTGTATGAGCCAGAGGGCAACCAGTGCTATCTGTTTGACGATCTTGCCCGCCTGGGCTTTAAGCAGCAGCTGATGATGGATCATAACGGCGTGTTCGGCGACTTCCTGAAAGAAGTCCGTGAGTACGGCGGCATTCAGGTGCCTCTGATGGATCAAAGCGGGCTGCCAAGCGACCTGCAGGCGTTCGACAATTCGCCAATTTACGACGACACTGCCGTGCTGCACCGCTGGCTGCAGGGTGAGCAGAACGACGGGGTTAACCCGCGTACCGCCACCTTCTACAACCTGGTACCGCTGCATGATGGCAACCACTATCCGGGGAACAGCAAGCCTGCAGACTATAAGGTACGTGCCCAGAAGCTGTTTGATGAGCTGGACTCATTCCTGACCGAGCTTGAGAAGTCGAACCGTAAAGTGATGGTGGTGATTGTGCCGGAGCACGGCGCGGCGCTGAAAGGCGACAAAATGCAGGTGTCGGGCCTGCGTGATATCCCAAGCCCGGATATCACCCACGTTCCTGCAGGCGTGAAGTTCGTCGGTATGAAGGCGCCACACGGCGGCGATGCCATTGAAATCACTCAGCCGAGCAGCTATCTGGCGATTTCTGAACTGGTTTCCCGCTCGATAGACGGCAAGAACTTTGTCGCCGACCAGGTCGACTGGAACGCGCTGACCGGCAACCTGCCGCAAACCGCCCCGGTTTCCGAAAACTCTACGGCGGTGGTGGTGAAGTACCAGGATAAGCCTTATGTCCGCCTGAGCGGCGGCGACTGGGTGCCTTATCCGCAATAAGGTTTGCGTTTAGACGATTGAAAACCGGCGCCTGGAGCGCCGGTCACATTGATGACAAACAGCCGAAAAACGTGGTTTTCGACTGTTTGGGGCAAACCAGAGAACATTATTCATTGTTTTTAGTAGACCTGGGTTCGGACTTTTTTAGAGCAATGAACTTTGTCAGCAGTCTCACCGGCGCCTGGGGCGCCGGTTTTTTTTATGCGGTTATCGGAAAATCTGAACCGCAGTGAGTCAGATTACCCCAAAGGACTCAGGGTGATTTCTACGCGACGGTTTTGCGCTTTGCCTTCCGCAGTGCTGTTGCTGGCGATAGGATTCGCCGGGCCTGCACCGGAGGTGCGAATACGGCTCGCGTCAACGCCCTGGGTAATCAGCGCGCTGCCTACGCCGTCCGCACGCTGCTGTGACAGACGCATGTTCAGCTCTTTGCTGCCGGTACTGTCGGTATAGCCGACCACGTTAACCGCCGTTTTTGGATATTCTTTCAGTACCATCGCCACGCCGCTCAGGGTATTGGCCCCCGCCGGTTTCAGGGTGGCGCTACTGCTGTCGAAGGTGACGTTATTCGGCATATTCAGCACGATGTTATCGCCGCTGCGGGTCACGCTCACGCCGGTTCCACGCATTTTGTCGCGCAGTTTGGCTTCCTGCACATCCATGTAATAGCCCACGCCGCCCCCGAGCGCTGCACCCGCGGCCGCGCCAATCAGAGCGCCTTTACCGCGATCTTTCTTCGATGACGAAAGAACCCCTACGCCAGCCCCTACCAGCGAGCCAATTCCGGCTCCTATCCCTGATTTCCCGGCCTGGCTTTCACCGGTGTACGGGTTAGTGGTACAGCCAGAAACCGCTAAGGTGCCACACACGACGGCGGCGATAATCATGACGCGTTTTTTCATCTTATTTCCTTCAATCCTTATTCATCCTTTGCCGGATACGAACCCGGCGATTGATTATGACGATAATTCGTGTAGAAAATTCCGGTAAGTATTCTGAATAGTTGTCGCAAATTGAGTGGGCATAGCCCACCGCCTGCAATCGCGGAGCCCAAATTGGCCAATTCATCCTCTTCACGTAAACAGATCCTCACTGCCGCGCACTGGGGCCCCATGCTGGTCGAAACCGACGGAGAACGTGTTTATCACTCTCGCGGCGCGCTTGAAACCGGTCATCAAAACTCCCTGCAAAGCGCGGTGCCGGATCAGGTTCACAGCAAAGCTCGCGTCGCGTTTCCCATGGCGCGTAAAGGCTTTCTGGCCTCGCCGGATAAGCCACAGGGCGTTCGAGGCAAAGATGAGTATGTGCGCATCAGCTGGGATGACGCGCTGACGCTGATTCACCAGCAGCACAAACGCATTCGGGAGAACTACGGCCCGGCGGCAATTTTCGCAGGCTCCTACGGCTGGCGCTCCAACGGCGTGCTGCACAAAGCCTCCACGCTGCTTCAGCGCTACATGAGCCTGGCGGGCGGCTATACCGGGCACTCCGGCGACTACTCGACCGGTGCCGCGCAGGTGATAATGCCCTACGTGGTCGGCTCCAATGAGGTTTACCAGCAGCAAACCAGCTGGCCGCTGCTGCTTGAGCACAGCGACGTGGTGGTGCTGTGGAGCGCGAACCCGCTTAACACGCTGAAAATCGCCTGGAATGCCAGCGACGAACAGGGCGTGAAGTACTTCGAGCAGCTAAAAAACAGCGGCAAAACGATTATCGCCATCGACCCGATGCGTTCAGAAACCGTCGACTTCTTCGGGGCACGCGCCGAATGGATCGCCCCGCACATGGGCACCGACGTAGCGCTAATGCTCGGCATTGCCCACACGCTGGCTGTGCGTGGCAGGCACGATACGGCCTTCCTGGCACGCTGCACCTATGGCTACGACAAGTTTGAAGCCTACCTGCTCGGCAACACCGACGGCATCCCGAAAAGCGCAGCCTGGGCCGCTGAGATCTGCGGTATTCCGGCAGACACAATCGAAAAACTGGCGGACCTTTTCAGCCAAAAACGCACCATGCTGATGGCCGGTTGGGGCATGCAGCGCCAGCAATACGGCGAGCAAAAACACTGGATGCTGGTCACGCTGGCGGCGATGCTGGGCCAGATAGGCACGCCTGGCGGCGGCTTTGGTCTTTCCTATCACTTTGCCAACGGCGGTAACCCGACGCGTAGCGCGGCCGTGCCCGGCTCGCTACAGGGCTCGCTTGCTGGCGGCACCGACGCAGTAGAAAAAATCCCCGTGGCACGTATCGTCGAGGCGCTGGAAAATCCAGGGGTGGCCTATCAGCATAACGGCAGACAGCACACCTTCCCCGACCTCCGCATGCTTTGGTGGGCGGGTGGCAGCAACTTCACCCATCATCAGGACACAAACCGTCTTGCCGCAGCCTGGCAGAAACCGGAGCTGATCGTTATCTCCGAATGTTTCTGGACGGCGGCGGCAAAACACGCCGATATCGTTCTGCCGGTAACCACCTCGTTCGAGCGAAACGACATGACGATGACCGGGGATTACAGTAACCAACACCTTGTGCCGATGAAGCAGGTGGTTTCCCCGCAGGGCGAGGCGTGGAATGATTTTGATATCTTTGCTGAACTGAGTGAAAAATGGGAAACCGGCGGTAAAGAACGGTTCAGTGAAGGAAAAAGCGAGCTTGAATGGCTGGAGAGTTTCTATGACATTGCCCGCCAACGAGGCGCAGCCCAACGGATCGAACTTCCGGAATTTAACGACTTCTGGGAAGCTAACCAGCTGATAGAAATGCCAGAAAACGCGAAAAATGCTGAATTCATTCGCTTCTCAGCTTTTCGCGACGATCCTGAAGCAAACCCGCTCAAAACGCCGAGCGGTAAAATTGAAATCTATTCCGAGCGCATCGCCAGCTTTGGCTACCAGGATTGCCCGCCGCACCCAAGCTGGCTGGCACCTGACGAATGGCAGGGCAACGCTGCTTCCGGCCAGCTGCAGCTGCTCTCATCCCATCCGGCACACCGCCTGCACAGCCAGCTAAACTACGCCGCGCTGCGCGACCAGTATGCGATAGCGGGACGTGAACCTATTACGCTGCATCCGATTGACGCCAAAGCACGCGGCATTGAGCACGGAGATTTAGTGCGGGTATGGAACGCTCGCGGGCAGGTCCTGGTGGGCGCTCAGGTTACCGACGGCATCAGGCCCGGCGTGGTCTGTATCCACCAGGGTGCATGGCCCGATCTGGACGAAGATAACCTGTGCAAAAACGGCGCGGTTAACGTACTCACGATGGATATTCCGTCTTCACGGCTGGCTAACGGCTGCGCGGCAAACAACTCCCTCGTCTGGGTAGAGAAATTTACCGGTCCGGCGCCTACGGTGACGGCGTTTGATCCGCCTGCCAGCTCATAATCCACGTCGGGTGCTGCGTCTCTTCCTGCCACGCGCTTTCTTCTATGCGAAAGCCGTGGCGGTGGTAGAAATGTACCGCCTGGCGATTTTTCTGGTACACCTCGAGGCTCAAGGCCGGGTATTCCTCTTTGGCCTTCTCCAGCAGCTTGCCGCCGATGCCTTGCCCCGTGCAGGAAGGCGCCACGAACAGCGCGCCAATAAACTGCTTCTCCATGACGCTGATAAACCCCACCAGCTGCCGCTCATGCAAATAGACCCACGTTTTTGACTGCGGGATATACACATTGCGCACCAGGTTCACGCTCTCATGCCAGTAGCTTTCCGCGATAAACGGATGCCCGTCGATGGTGCTCTCAAGCCAGAGCGCCATCAGCGCATCCATTTCCCCGGCGTTAAATGGCCGGATCATTGGCGAAAATCTGGGTGGCAGAAGCAGCCCGTCACATGGTCATTGACCAGGCCGCAGGCCTGCATAAACGAATAGCAGATTGTCGAGCCCACGAACTTAAAGCCGCGTTTCTTCAGCGCTTTAGACAACGCATCGGAGGTTGGCGTAAAGGCTGGAACTTCGCTGAGCGAGGCGGCATGCGAGATCTGCGGCTTATTCTCCACGAAGGCCCAGACGAACTCGGGGAATTTCTCTCCGTTGGCCTCCATCGCCAGAAAGGCTTTGGCGTTATTGATAATGGCCTCAATTTTCCCACGATGGCGAATAATCCCGGCGTCCTGCATCAGCTCATCCACCTCTTCCGGCTGGATCAGCGCGACGGCATAAGGGTCGAAATTCCTGAAGCGCTGGCGGTAGTTCTCACGTTTTTTTAGCACGGTTATCCACGATAGCCCTGCCTGCTGGCCTTCAAGACAGATCATCTCAAACAGCTTTTGTCCGTCGGTGACCGGCACGCCCCATTCTTTGTCGTGATAGTCCAGATACAGCGGATCCTGAGTGACCCAGCCACAACGTTCCATTTCGTTCTCCCTCATCACCTTCCGCACCCGCGGGCAAATTCACAATCTGACAATAGTGAATCCGGGGCGTTTCGCAACCCTAAACGAGATCAAAGAAAGGTGATTTAGCACTGATGATTTTGCAAAGTGTTAACTATGTCCCATTTATGATTTAACATTTAATATACAGCAATCACGCACAATAGATTGATAGCAAGCACTAACTAACAGAACTCAACATGCATTGTGGAGGCCGTTCATACCGCCTCAGAGGCATTTCATTCCGTTCTCCACGCATTTCATGCCGTTTTTTCCTGGAATAAACGGCGCTTCGCTATCGTAGGCGGCAGATAACTTCCCTTAGATTCGCAGGACATCTGCCATGAACACTGCCACCTACAACCGTACTCGCTGGTTAACCCTCATCGGGACCATCATTACCCAGTTCGCACTGGGTTCCGTTTATACCTGGAGCCTGTTCAACAGCGCGCTGTCCCAGAAGCTGGACGCCCCTATCAGCCAGGTCGCCTTCTCCTTCGGCCTGCTGAGCCTGGGCCTCGCCATCTCCTCTTCCGTAGCGGGCAAACTGCAGGACCGCTTCGGCGTGCGTAAGGTCACCATGGCGGCAGGCGTGCTGCTCGGTGCCGGTCTGTTCTTCACCGCGCACGCCAACAACCTGATGATGCTGTGGCTCACCGCAGGCGTACTGGTCGGCCTGGCCGACGGCGCAGGCTACCTGCTGACGCTGTCTAACTGCGTGAAATGGTTCCCGGAGCGCAAAGGCCTGATTTCTGCCTTCTCCATCGGTGCCTATGGCCTCGGCAGCCTCGGTTTTAAATATATTGATACCCATCTGCTGGCGGCCTACGGCCTCGAAAACACCTTTATGATTTGGGGCGGCCTGGCGATGGTCATGGTGCTGTTCGGCGCCACCATGATGAAAGATGCTCCGCTGCAGGAAACCAAAACCGCAAACGGCGCGGCGAAAACAGACTTCACCCTGGCGGAATCTATGCGTCAGCCACAGTACTGGATGCTGGCGCTGATGTTCCTGACCGCCTGCATGAGCGGCCTGTACGTTATCGGCGTAGCAAAAGATATCGCGCAGGGCATGGTGCACCTGGATGCAATGTCCGCCGCCAACGCGGTGACCGTTATCTCAATTGCTAACCTGAGCGGCCGCCTTATCCTCGGTATTCTGTCCGATAAAATCGCCCGTATTCGCGTTATCACGATTGGCCAGGTGATTTCTCTGGTCGGTATGGCGGCCCTGCTGTTTGCCCCGCTGAACGAAATGACGTTCTTTGCGGCCATCGCCTGCGTTGCCTTTAACTTTGGCGGCACCATCACCGTTTACCCTTCTCTGGTCAGCGAATTCTTCGGCCTGAACAACCTGACTAAAAACTACGGCGTGATTTACCTGGGCTTCGGTATCGGCAGCATCTGCGGCTCCATCATCGCCTCGCTGTTTGGCGGCTTCTACGTCACCTTCTGCGTCATCTTCGCCCTGCTGATTCTCTCCCTGGCGATTTCCACCACGATTCGTCAGCCAGCCCGTACAGCGCTGAACCACAAACACGCACACGCCTGATTATTCCTGATAATCAGCAGATACAGCCGCCTACTCGGGCGGCTTTTTTTATTCCAGAAGCGCAGGTCAGGATTGGGCCACTGCCTACAAGTAAGGTAATTAACTCACCATCAAAGATCTGAGGCGCCAACTGTAAATAACGGGCCGGATCGTCACGTATCTGGATACATCCCTCTTATCCTGTGCTCTACTAGCCGCCGCTGAGTTTTGACGCGGAGATGAGATTTTTCTTTGAATTCACCCCTCATAGAGAACTACGCTCGAACCCCACGGTCTGATAAGCGCTAATATGTTTATATCGCCAGGATACCCTGCATGAATTACTTTAAGACAATGTCCCAGCAGAAATTATGTTTACTGCTCGGGGTCTACATTGGTTGGTTTTTAAATATTTCTGTTTTCTATCAACGCTTTGATAGCCGGGCACAGGTTTTCATCGCCTGGAAGGGCCTTGCCGCTGCAACTGAGTTTTTCGCCTGCCTGCTGGTGACGTTTTTCCTGTTCCGCCTGCTGTCGATTTTTGGCCGCAACCTCTGGCGCGTGCTGGCTACCTTTGTAGTGCTTTGCTCGGTGGCCGCCAGCTACTATATGACCTTCTTCAACGTGGTGATCGGCTACGGCATTATTGCCTCGGTGATGACCACTGATATCGACCTGTCTAAAGAAGTGGTGGGCTATCACTTCGCTATCTGGATGGTGCTGGTTAGCCTTATACCGCTGTATCTGATCTGGACGAACAGGTCACAAGATACGCTGCTTCAGCAGCTGAAAACCCCTGGCCAACGCATTAAAAACATCGCTATCGTCGTCTGCGCAGGCTTACTGGTTTGGGCGCCGCTGCGTACGCTGGGTGAAATACAGTCCAACGATGAGCGCGGCTCAACCACAGATATGGCAAGCTACGGCGGCGTCGTGGCGAGTTCCTATGTTCCGGTAAACTGGGTTTCCTCGCTGGGGCTGTTTGCCTGGGCACAGGCCGACGAATCTGACGGTAACGGTTCTCTGATGAACCCAACGAAAAAATTCACCTACGTCGCGCCGCCAGGCATGGATGACACCTACGTGGTGTTTATTATCGGCGAGACAACCCGCTGGGATCACATGGGCCTGCTCGGCTATGACCGCGACACCACGCCAAAACTCTCTAAAGAGAAAAACCTGGTCGCTTTTCGCGGCCAGTCCTGCGATACCGCCACTAAACTCTCGCTGCGCTGCATGTTCGTGCGCGAAGGCGGAGCTGAAGATAACCCTCAGCGAACCCTCAAAGAGCAGAATGTTTTTGCGGTCCTGAAACAGCTGGGCTTTAGCTCCGACCTGTACGCCATGCAGAGCGAAGTCTGGTTCTATAAAAATGCCATGCCGGACACCCTGGCCTTCCGCGAACAAATTGCCGCTGAGCCTCGTAACCGCGGTAAAACCGTGGACGATATGCTGTTAGTGGATGAGATGAAGCAGTCGCTCAATCGCAACCCCGATGGCAAACATCTTATTATCCTGCACACCAAGGGTTCTCACTTCTCCTACGCTCAGCGCTATCCGCGCAGCTTTGCGAAATGGACGCCTGAGTGCATCAACCTCGAAAAAGGTTGTTCAAAGGAACACCTGATCAACGCCTTTGATAACTCGGTGCTGTACATCGATACGATGCTCGACAGCGTGATTGACCAGGTGCGCGATAAGAAGGCGATTGTTTTCTACGCCGCGGATCACGGTGAGTCCATCAGCGACTCAATGCACCTGCACGGCACGCCGCGAGCTATGGCTCCGCCAGAGCAGTTCCGCGTGCCGCTGATGATTTGGGCCTCGGACAAGTATCTGGAGAACCCAACGTTCGCCGAGTCCTTTAAACACCTGCAGGAACAGGCAAAAATGAAGGTGCCGCATCGCCACGTTGAGCTGTACGACACTATTCTCGGCTGCCTGGGGTATACCTCACCCAACGGCGGGATTAACCAGAACAACAACTGGTGTCACGTTCCAAATAAAGCCGTGAACTAACCGATTCACTGCAGCACGCATTTGAATAAAACACTCCGTATCGCGGGGTGTTTTATTCTCTTCAGCCCACGGGTTTATTCGCATCAGGTTCTGCTATTTTGGCCTCTGCCAGGCCACATTAAGTCATCGTGTTTGGTTATGGAAAACCGTGGTTTTTTGCGCCGTCGCTTATGATGGGAGACAGCATTTTCCGCTGTGAGCGATGCAGATCACAAAATAAATCGTGCAACAATTCATCATTTAACACAAAATTTTACCCATTCAGGGCAATCGATTCCCTCTGTAGGTTGCAAATTAATCAGTGTAATATTCTGGTAACAAGCCTGTAGCATAAATTTCCCTGCTGGAAATGACCCCTGAAGGTTTTTTTAATCTTTGCCCGCTGAATCCCACCTTGCTTGTAAATCCCCGTAACCTGTATTGACGTTTCCTTAATCTGTTGACAGATTGTAGGACGAGAGGAGCTATTTACGGACCGTCTGTGCTACCTCCATGCATGACTCGCGAAAGGAACTGCTAGCCTCACCACTGCCTCCGGGCACACCGTACCGACCACCCACAAATAACAATGGTCAGACGGTTACAAAACACAACACGACACATAATTGGAGCAGAATAATGAGTATTTCCTTGAAGAAGTCAGGGATGCTGAAATTTGGTCTGAGCCTGGTTGCCATGACCGTTGCAGCAAGCGTACAAGCCAAAACCCTGGTTTACTGTTCAGAAGGTTCCCCAGAGGGCTTTAACCCACAGCTGTTCACCTCCGGCACGACTTACGATGCCAGCTCCGTACCGATTTATAACCGACTGGTAGAATTCAAAACCGGCACCACCGAAATCATCCCTGGCCTCGCTGAGAAATGGGACGTTAGCCCGGACGGTAAAACCTACACCTTCCACCTGCGTAAAGGCGTGAAGTGGCATGACAATAAAGACTTCAAACCGACTCGTGATTTTAACGCCGACGACGTTGTGTTCTCCTTCGACCGTCAGAAAAACAAAGACAACCCGTACCACAAAGTTTCTGGCGGCAGCTATGAATACTTCGAAGGTATGGGCCTGCCTGACCTGATTACCGAAATCAAGAAAGTCGACGACAACACCGTGCAGTTCGTGCTGGCACGTCCAGAAGCGCCATTCCTCGCGGACATGGCCATGGACTTCGCCTCTATTCTTTCTAAAGAATATGCCGACAACATGATGAAAGCCGGCACCCCGGAAAAAACCGACCTGAACCCAATCGGTACCGGCCCATTCCAGCTGCTGCAGTACCAGAAAGACTCCCGTATTCTGTATAAAGCCTTCGAAGGCTACTGGGGCACCAAGCCGAAGATCGATCGTCTGGTCTTCTCCATCACCCCAGACGCTTCCGTGCGTTACGCCAAGCTGCAGAAAAACGAATGTCAGGTGATGCCGTTCCCGAACCCGGCTGACATCGCCCGCATGAAAGAAGACAAAAACATCAATCTGATGGAACAGGCCGGCCTGAACGTGGGCTACCTCTCCTTCAACACCGAGAAGAAGCCGTTTGACGACGTGAAAGTGCGCCAGGCGCTGACCTACGCGGTAAACAAAGAAGCGATCATCAAAGCGGTTTATCAGGGCGCGGGCACCGCGGCTAAAAACCTGATCCCACCAACCATGTGGGGCTACAACGATGACGTGAAGGACTACACCTACGATCCTGAAAAAGCGAAAGCGCTGCTGAAAGAAGCGGGCCAGGATAAAGGCTTCACCGTTGACCTGTGGGCTATGCCGGTACAGCGTCCTTATAACCCGAACGCTCGCCGCATGGCCGAGATGATTCAGGCTGACTGGGCGAAAGTGGGCGTGACCGCCAAAATCGTGACCTACGAGTGGGGCGAGTACCTGAAGCGTGCTAAAGCGGGCGAGCACCAAGCCGTAATGATGGGCTGGACCGGCGACAATGGGGATCCGGATAACTTCTTCGCGACCCTGTTCAGCTGTGCCGCGGCGAAAGACGGTTCTAACTACTCTCGCTGGTGCTACAAGCCGTTTGAAGACCTGATTCAGCCGGCTCGCGCAACCGACGACCACAACAAGCGTATTGAACTGTACAAACAGGCTCAGGTTGTGATGCACGATCAGGCGCCTGCGCTGATCATCGCTCACTCCACCGTGTTCGAGCCAGTGCGTAAAGAAGTCAAAGGCTACGTGGTCGATCCGCTGGGCAAACACCACTTCGAAAACGTGTCCGTCGAATAATAAAAGTTACGTGCTTTATTCCCTCTCCCTCAAAGGGAGAGGGGAAACATTTGTGAGCAATACAGACGGAACAGTTACCAGGCTTTCCGTCACTACAGAGAATCCGGGATATGCTGCAGTTCATCCTCCGACGACTGGGGTTAGTCATCCCCACGTTTATAGGTATTACCCTACTCACCTTCGCTTTCGTGCATATGATCCCCGGAGACCCGGTAATGATCATGGCCGGAGAGCGTGGTATTTCTCCTGAGCGCCATGCTCAGCTGCTGGCCGAGCTTGGTCTCGACAAGCCAATGTGGCAGCAATACCTCCATTACATTTGGGGCGTAATGCATGGCGATCTGGGTATTTCATTAAAGAGTCGCCTCCCGGTCTGGGACGAGTTCGTGCCACGCTTTAAAGCGACGCTGGAACTCGGCATCTGCGCGATGATGTTCGCCGTTGCCGTCGGTATTCCGGTCGGGGTACTTGCCGCCGTGAAGCGTGGCTCTATCTTCGACCACACCGCCGTGGGCCTCGCGCTGACCGGCTACTCCATGCCAATTTTCTGGTGGGGCATGATGCTCATCATGCTGGTCTCGGTGCACTGGAACCTGACGCCGGTTTCCGGGCGCGTGAGCGACACCGTGTTCCTTGATGACTCCCTGCCGCTCACCGGGTTTGCGCTGATAGACACCGCTATCTGGGGCGAGCCGGGCGACTTTATTGACGCCGTAGCCCACATGGTTCTGCCTGCCGTCGTGCTGGGCACTATCCCGCTGGCGGTTATCGTGCGTATGACCCGCTCCTCGATGCTGGAAGTGCTGGGCGAAGACTACATCCGTACCGCTCGCGCCAAGGGCCTGACGCGTATGCGCGTAATCGTGGTCCATGCGCTGCGCAACGCGATGCTGCCGGTGGTCACCGTAATCGGCCTGCAGGTCGGAACCCTGCTTGCGGGTGCCATCCTGACGGAAACTATCTTCTCCTGGCCGGGTCTTGGCCGCTGGCTCATCGACGCCCTGCAGCGTCGTGACTACCCGGTAGTCCAGGGCGGCGTGCTGCTGGTGGCGACGATGATTATCCTCGTCAACCTGCTGGTAGACCTGCTGTACGGCGTGGTGAACCCGCGTATACGCCATAAGAAATAAGGGGCCATCATGACGCAACTGACTGAAAACAAAGTGGTGGCAGCACCCAAGCCGATGACGCCTTTCCAGGAGTTCTGGCACTACTTCAAACGTAATAAAGGGGCGGTGATCGGCCTGGTGTACGTCGCCGTAATGATCTTCATCGCCGTGTTCGCTAACTTCATCGCGCCTCACGCGCCCGCAGAGCAGTTCCGCGACGCGCTGCTGCGCCCGCCGGTCTGGCAGGAAGGCGGCAGCTGGAGCTACATCCTCGGCACCGATGACGTGGGCCGCGATGTGCTCTCCCGCCTGATGTACGGCGCACGCCTGTCGCTGCTGGTCGGCTGCCTGGTGGTCGTCCTGTCGCTGGTAATGGGCATCGTGCTGGGCCTGGTCGCCGGTTACTTTGGCGGCGTGGTCGACAACATCATCATGCGCGTGGTCGATATCATGCTGGCGCTGCCAAGCCTGCTGCTGGCGCTGGTGCTGGTGGCTATCTTCGGCCCGTCTATCGGTAACGCCGCGCTGGCGCTGACCTTCGTTGCGCTGCCGCACTATGTGCGTTTAACCCGCGCTGCGGTGCTGGTGGAAGTTAACCGCGACTACGTCACCGCTTCCCGTGTTGCGGGCGCCGGTCCGGTTCGCCAGATGTTTGTGAATATCTTCCCGAATACCCTCGCGCCGCTGATTGTTCAGGCGTCGCTCGGTTTCTCGAACGCCATTCTCGATATGGCCGCCCTTGGCTTCCTCGGCATGGGTGCGCAGCCGCCAACACCGGAGTGGGGCACCATGCTCGCCGACGTGTTGCAGTTCGCGCAGAGTGCCTGGTGGGTTGTGACCTTCCCTGGGGTTGCGATCCTGCTGACGGTGCTGGCATTTAACCTGATGGGTGACGGTCTGCGTGACGCGCTCGATCCCAAACTGAAGCAGTAAGAGGTTCGAGATGGCGTTATTAAATGTAGATAAATTATCGGTGCATTTCGGCGACGAAGACGCACCGTTCCGTGCCGTTGACCGCATCAGCTATAGCGTGGATCAGGGGCAAGTTGTCGGCATCGTGGGGGAGTCCGGCTCCGGTAAATCCGTCAGCTCGCTGGCGATTATGGGGCTTATCGACTTCCCAGGCCGCGTAATGCCGGAAAAACTGGAGTTCAACGGCCGGGACCTGAAGCGCATTTCTGAGAAAGAGCGCCGCAACCTGGTGGGCGCCGAAGTGGCGATGATCTTCCAGGACCCGATGACCAGTCTGAACCCGTGCTACACCGTCGGTTTCCAGATTATGGAAGCCATTAAGGTGCACCAGGGCGGTAATAAGAAAACCCGCCGCCAGCGCGCTATCGACCTGCTGACGCAGGTGGGGATCCCCGATCCGGGTTCGCGCCTCGACGTTTATCCGCACCAGCTCTCCGGCGGGATGAGCCAGCGCGTGATGATCGCCATGGCGATTGCCTGTCGTCCTAAGCTGTTGATTGCCGATGAGCCGACCACCGCGCTCGACGTAACCATTCAGGCGCAGATCATCGAACTGCTGCTGGAGCTGCAGCAAAAAGAGAACATGGCGCTGATCCTGATCACCCATGACCTCGCGCTGGTTGCCGAAGCCGCCCATAAAATCATCGTGATGTACGCAGGTCAGGTAGTGGAAGCGGGCTCGTCCCACGATATCTTCCGCGCGCCTCGCCACCCGTACACTCAGGCCCTGCTCCGTGCGCTGCCGGAATTTGCACAGGATAAAGCGCGTCTGGCCTCGCTGCCGGGCGTGGTACCGGGCAAGTACGACCGACCAAACGGCTGCCTGCTTAACCCGCGCTGCCCGTACGCCACCGACAAATGCCGCAGCGAAGAGCCGGAGCTCGCCATGCTGGCAGACGGGCGTCAGTCCAAATGCCACTACCCACTCGATGATGCCGGGAGGCCAACCCTATGAGTACCCAACAGGCCGCCGCGCAACCGCTGTTGCAGGCCATCGACCTGAAAAAACACTACCCGGTGAAGAAGGGCTTTTTCGCCCCTGAACGCCTGGTGAAAGCGCTGGACGGCGTGAGCTTCACCCTCGAGCGCGGTAAAACGCTGGCGGTCGTCGGCGAGTCCGGCTGCGGGAAGTCCACCCTTGGCCGCCTGCTGACGATGATTGAAGTCCCAACCGGCGGGGAGCTGTACTACCAGGGCCAGGATCTGCTGGTCCCGGACGTTTCAGCGGAAAAACTGCGCCGCCAGAAAATTCAGATCGTGTTCCAGAACCCGTACGGCTCGCTGAACCCACGTAAAAAAGTCGGGCAGATTCTGGAAGAACCGCTGCAAATCAACACCAGGCTGAGCAAAGCCGAGCGCCGTGAAAAAGCGCTGGAAATGATGGCGAAAGTGGGTCTGAAAACCGAGCACTACGACCGCTATCCGCACATGTTCTCCGGCGGCCAGCGTCAGCGTATCGCTATCGCCCGCGGCCTGATGCTTGACCCGGACGTGGTGATTGCCGATGAGCCAGTGTCCGCGCTGGACGTGTCGGTTCGGGCGCAGGTGCTGAACCTGATGATGGACCTGCAGCAGGATTTGGGGCTGTCCTACGTGTTCATCTCCCACGACCTGTCGGTGGTGGAGCACATTGCCGATGAAGTGATGGTGATGTACCTGGGCCGCTGCGTGGAGAAAGGCAGTAAAGAGCAGATTTTCTCTAATCCACTGCACCCGTACACCCAGGCGCTGCTGTCCGCTACGCCACGTCTGAACCCGGACGAACGCCGCGAACGCATCAAGCTGACCGGCGAGCTGCCAAGCCCGCTGAACCCACCGCCGGGCTGCGCCTTTAACGCCCGCTGCAGCCGTCGCTTCGGGCCATGCACCCAGCTCCAGCCGCAGCTTAAGGATTACGGCAACGGCCAGCTGGTGGCGTGTTTCGCTGTCGATCAGGATGTGAACGGGGAACTGCGTTAATTTCCCCAACAGTAAAAAAAGAAAACCGACGTGAGAGCGTCGGTTTTTTTATATGCTCGCCTGAACCAGACGATGAAGGCGCGACGTATCCACAGACTTCTCGGCCTCAGCGAGGCTGAAAGCGCTCTGAATTTTCATCCAGACATCAGGCGAACTCCCAATGACGATAGAAAGCTTAAACGCCATTTCAGGCGTCAATGCGGCTTTTCCCGTTATGTTCCTCTATGCGCAACAAAAGAACCGCGCATCTGTGAAGGGTAAGCGGCAAGAATATGGGGAGCTGCGGCAGCCAAAAAGCTGCCATTGGCAAAGCAGGAATCCGTCTCGCAGAAACTCTTTTTTATTATTTCAGGTGTTCAACCAGCGCAGCATAATGCTCGGCCATCGCCTTTCCCCCGCAAAAAAATATGTTACTCTCCGCTGGGTTACCCCTCTGGAGATGGCTATGAACGGCAAGGCAGCGCGCCCTACGATAAGCGATGTCGCAAAAGCGGCGAAGACCGGGAAGACCAGCGTCTCCCGCTACCTTAACGGCGAGCAAAACGCGCTGTCCGACGACCTCCTTGGCCGCATTGAGCGTGCCATTGCCGATCTCGATTATCGCCCAAGCCAAATGGCCCGAGGCCTGAAACGAGGTCGTACCCGCCTCATCGGCCTGATCATTGCCGACATCACCAATCCCTATTCCGTCGACGTGCTTAGCGGCATAGAAGCCGCCTGCCGCGAGAAAGGCTTCACGCCGCTGGTGTGTAACACCAACAACGAAGTCGATCAGGAGCTGCACTATCTCGACCTGCTGCGCAGCTATCAGGTTGAGGGGATCGTGGTCAACGCGGTTGGGATGCGTGAAGAAGGGCTCAACCGCCTGCAGCAGTCCGCGCTGCCGATGGTGCTTATCGACCGTAAAATCCCAGGCTTTGCCTGCGACATGGTCGGGCTGGACAACATTCAGGCCGCAACCACCGCCACCGAACACCTCATCGAGCAGGGCTTCGAGGCGATACTATTCCTGAGTGAGCCGCTGGGCATGGTGAATACTCGCCATGAACGCTTACGTGCATTTCGCAGCACGCTGGAGCGCTATCCCGGCGTGATCGCCGAAAATGCCGAAACGCCGCTGCATGAGGCAGAGTTAATCGACAACACGCTGCGCCAGTTCCACACCCGCCACCGTGGGATGCGCAAAGCGGTTATCTCCGCCAACGGCGCACTCACCCTGCAGGTTGCCCGCTCTCTGCGCCGCATCGGCCTGAGCTGGGGCAGCGATATCGGCCTGCTGGGCTTTGACGAGCTGGAATGGGCAGAGCTTGCCGGCGTTGGCATTACCACCCTGAAGCAGCCGACCTGGCAGATAGGCTATGCCGCGCTGGAGCAGGTTGTGAGGCGCATTGAAGGTACCGCTGAAACCGTGCGTGAGCAGCTCTTTTCCGGCGAGCTTATCGTGCGCGGCTCCACCTCCCGCTAAATCTTTTGTTCGTGATGGCGCTCAAAAATTAGCACTGGCGTTCTTTTCTTTGGAACCGGTTCCATCTAGCGTAATAACATCGTTAGTTAGCTGTTATCGCCCTGGAGACCGCCATGTCGCGAAAAATTATCGTCGTCACCGCCGCCTACGGCCACGACCGCATTGCCGCCCTCGGCGGGCAGCAGGCCTTGCTGCCCATTATTGCCGAAGCAGGTGCCGACGGCGTAGAGATCCGCCGCGAACTGTTCACCTCCGCGCAGTTAGATTTTCTGTCGACGATGGCCGGTGAAATCACCCAGCACGGGCTGGAAGCCTGCTATTCCGCGCCGGAGCCGCTGTTCACGGGCGACGGCAAGCTGAATCCGCTGATCCCTTCGCTGTTACAGGAGGCTCATCAGTTGAACGCCCGCTGGCTCAAGCTCTCTCTCGGGCAGTTTAACCACGCCCGGATGTTCGACACGCTGAAGCAGTGGCTTAGCGAAAGCCCCGTCGCGCTGGTGGTGGAAAACGACCAAACCGACAGCGGAAAGCTGGCCCCGATGCAGCGCTTCCAGGCCGCCTGTGACGTTCACAACCTGCCGGTCACGCTCACTTTCGACATGGCAAACTGGCTATGGGTGGATGATTCCCCACAGCAGGCCGCGCGCGCCCTGGCGCCTTCCGTCAGCTATATCCACGTGAAAACGGCAGTTGCCCACCATAACCACTACCGCGCCGTGGCGCTGGATGACGCCAGCTCTGACTGGAAAGGGCTGCTGAACATGCTGCCGGTGGATGCCCCACGCGGCATTGAGTTTCCGCTGGAAGGGCGAGACCTGGTCGCGGTAACCCGTCATTACGTCAATCTGCTACGCGAGGAGTAACCATGCATCAGCTGGATGTCATCACGATTGGTGAAGCGATGGCGATGTTCGTCGCCAGCGAAACCGGCGATCTGGCCGCCGCCGAACACTTTGTTAAACGCGCCGCAGGTGCCGAGCTGAACGTCGCCACAGGGCTGGCTCGCCTGGGCTTAAACGTCGGCTGGGTAAGCCGCGTAGGCAATGACTCCTTTGGCCGCTACGTGCTGCAACAGCTGGCGAAGGAAAACATCGATGCCCGCGCCGTCACCGTAGACGAGCAATACCGCACCGGCTTTCAGCTCAAATCCAAAGTCGAAGATGGAACCGATCCCATCGTGGAATATTTCCGCAAGGACTCCGCCGCCAGCCATCTGTCGGTGGCCGACTTCAACAGCGAATACTTTCTCTCGGCGCGCCATCTGCACCTGAGCGGCGTGGCGGCAGCCCTGTCAGGCACGTCGCTGGAGCTGCTGAATCACGCGGCAAAAACGATGAAGCAGCAGGGCAAAACGCTCTCCTTCGATCCTAACCTGCGCCCGGTACTGTGGCGCAGCGAAGCCGAAATGGCGCAGCAGCTTAACCAGCTGGCCTTCCAGGCCGACTGGGTGCTGCCCGGCGTGAAAGAAGGCATCGTGCTTACCGGGCAAAACACCCCGGAAGGGATCGCCGATTTTTATCTTCATCATGGCGTAAAAGTCGTAGTGCTAAAAACCGGCGCGGACGGCGCCTGGTATAAAACCGCAGACGGCGAGAAAGGCGCGGTCGCGGCGGTAAAAGTAGACAACGTAGTGGATACCGTGGGTGCCGGAGACGGCTTTGCGGTCGGGGTGATAAGCGCCCTGCTGGAAGGGAAATCTTTGCATCAGGCCGTCAGCCGGGGCAACAAAATCGGCTCACTGGCGATACAGGTCATCGGTGACAGCGAAGGTCTACCGACCCGAAGCGCACTGGGCGAATAAACCCGACTCCATCGCTTTGTACCCTACAGACAAAGCGATACGGTTAACCTCAAGATAGAGGCACTCTCATGAAAAACCAGACAATCGCGCCGAAGCGCTGGTGGTACATCATGCCTATCGTGTTTATCACGTATAGCCTGGCTTACCTCGACCGCGCCAACTTCAGCTTCGCCTCCGCCGCGGGCATCAACGATGACCTCGGCATTACCAAAGGGATTTCATCCCTGCTGGGCGCGCTGTTCTTCCTCGGCTACTTCTTCTTCCAGATCCCCGGGGCGATGTACGCCGAGCGCCGCAGCGTGCGCAAACTTATCTTCGTCTGCCTGATCTTATGGGGCGGCTGCGCCTCGCTGACCGGCATGGTGAGCAACATTCCGATGCTGGCCGCCATTCGCTTTGTGCTCGGCGTGGTTGAGGCGGCGGTGATGCCGGCGATGCTGATTTATATCAGCAACTGGTTTACCAGGTCCGAACGTTCCCGCGCCAATACTTTCCTGATCCTCGGCAACCCGGTCACCGTGCTGTGGATGTCGGTGGTGTCCGGCTACCTGATTCAGGCCTTCGGCTGGCGCGAAATGTTTATCTTCGAGGGGATCCCGGCGGTTATCTGGGCTTTTGCCTGGTGGATGCTGGTAAAAGATAAACCTGCCCAGGTGGGCTGGCTGTCAGACGGTGAAAAATCTGCCTTGCAGGCACAGCTACAAAAAGAACAGGAAGGCATTAAAGCCGTGCGTAACTACGGTGAAGCCTTCCGGTCACGTAACGTGGTTATCCTGTGTATGCAGTACTTCGCCTGGAGCATCGGCGTGTACGGTTTCGTGCTGTGGCTACCGTCGATTATCCGCAGCGCGGGTGCGGCGGGCATGGGGATGGTGGAGGTCGGCTGGCTCTCTTCCGTACCTTACCTGGCCGCGACTATCGCGATGATCGCCGTCTCCTGGGCGTCGGACAAAATGCAAAACCGGAAGCTGTTCGTCTGGCCGCTGCTGCTGATTGGCGCGCTGGCGTTCCTGGGCTCATGGCTGGTCGGGGCCAACCATTTCTGGGTGTCCTATACGCTGCTGGTGATTGCCGGGGCAGCAATGTACGCCCCGTACGGCCCGTTCTTCGCCATTATCCCGGAGATGCTGCCGAAGAACGTGGCCGGCGGGGCGATGGCTTTAATCAACAGCATGGGTGCGCTGGGTTCTTTCGTCGGCTCCTGGTTTGTGGGCTACCTGAACGGCGCCACGGGCAGCCCGGCGGCGTCCTATGTCTTTATGGGGCTGGCGCTGCTCGCCTCGGTATGGCTTACTCTGATTGTTAAGCCTGCTAACCATCAACAAATACCGTCCGGCGCACATCACGCCTGACCCCGCGCCGGGCGATTTGTCGCCCGGTTCGCGTTTAACCGAAAACGGAGAATCTCATGAAGCCGTCCGTCATCCTCTACAAGGCGCTGCCTGATAACCTGCTGTCCCGACTTGAAAGCCACTTTACCGTCACCCAGCTTGACGATATCAGCCCGGAAACCGTGCAAGCGAACGCAGAGCTTTTTGCCAACGCGGAAGGTATCCTGGGCTCCGGCGGCAAAGTCGACGGCGCGTTTTTGGCCAATACGCCCAAGCTGCGTGCGGCTTCTACCGTTTCTGTCGGCTACGACAACTTTAACGTGGAGGCCCTGAACGAGCGCGGCGTGGTGCTGATGCATACGCCGACGGTGCTGACTGAAACGGTGGCCGACACCGCCATGGCCCTGATCCTCTCCAGCGCACGCCGCGTGGTGGAAGTCGCCGAGCGCGTGAAGGTAGGCGAATGGCAAAGCAGTATTGGCGCTGACTGGTTTGGTATCGACGTGCACCATAAAACGCTCGGTATTCTGGGCATGGGACGCATCGGCCTGGCGCTGGCACAGCGCGCACACTTCGGCTTCAGCATGCCGATTCTGTACAACGCCCGTCGCCATCATAAAGAAGCGGAAGAGCGTTTTAACGCCCGCTACTGCGACCTGGACACCCTGCTGGCAGAGTCCGATTTCGTTTGTATCCTGCTGCCGTTAAGCGAAGAAACCCGCCATCTGATTGGCGCAGAGCAAATTGCGAAGATGAAATCCTCCGCCATTCTGATCAACGTCGGGCGCGGCCCGGTGGTTGACGAAAAAGCGCTGATTCAGGCGTTGGAAGAGGGGAAAATTCACGCCGCCGGGCTGGATGTTTTTGAGCAGGAACCGCTGCCGCTGGACTCCCCACTACTCGGCATGCCAAACGTGGTGGCCCTGCCGCACATCGGCTCAGCCACCCATGAAACGCGCTATGGCATGGCAGAATGCGCGGTGGAAAACCTGATTACCGCGCTGACCGGCAAGGTGGAAGTGAACTGCGTGAACCCGCAGGTGCTGAAATAGTTCCGTATTAACGCCCATAAAAAAAGCGGAGTCGCCGTTAAGCGCTCCGCCTTTTCTTAGCTTACTAAATTTACTGCATTGCGGTCTGTGCCGCGCTCCAGGCCTGAGTAAACGCCTGATGCTGGGCAGACAGCGGACCAATCAGCGAGTTGTACTGGCTTGCCTGCTGGGAAGTCGGGAACTGAATACCGCCGTTAGCAAAGCCAACCTGAGTCCCCTGCTGAGCGATAAAATCACCCACCTGTACCAGCTGCTGGGTCAGGGTTTGCGCGGCTGGGATCAGCGGCGCCATGGCGTTCGCCGGGCCGGTCACCACTTTCTGGTAAACCTGGTAGTAAACGGTTTTCAGATCGTCAGGCTGTTTCAGCGCCGCAAGCGCGCCGTCGGCCTGCATTTTTGCATTTTGCACCTGCTGACCTAAGACGTTCAGCGAGCCGTTAGCCTGGCGCAGCGCGTCGCGCTGGGTCATATAATCCTGCGGCGCGCGGATGCTGTTCACGCTATCCACGACCGGCTTCATTCCTTCGTCCATTGCCTGGCTAACCTGCTGGGAGAAGCCGTACAGAATGGCGTAGTCGGAGACCAGCGGGCCAAACTGTTTTTTCTGATCGGACGTCAGCGTTGGCAGACGATCGCCGCTACGCATAGCCGTGTTTTGCAGAAAATCGATGAACGCCTTACGCTGGTCGCCTTCTTTATCGAAGCAACCACTCAGGCTCACCACCATTAATAACGCCGCCAGCGGCGCAAACCAGCGAGACCAGGACTTACCTGTCGCCATCATTTCTACTCCTGTCACCAATGCACTACCTGGCAAATTGCCACCCAATAACGATGCTAAGAATAGTCCAACAGCCCTTCGCAAGATACCCTTTCGCAATAATCTCTTATGCTTCTTCCACGGCGGAAGACTGCGCGCGAAAAGCCCTGCGGGACAAAGGCTGGATTAGCTTGCTAAGGATTTGCATAACTATTTACACATTTATACTAACGCCCACCATCAGAAGCTTTTCAAACGCTTACTTCGACTGGGCATTCAGCTGAAACGCATAAGCATTTTTTTTCAGCACGTTTAGCCCCTAACGTGATCCTACGCACGCTTTAAATCCAGCTACAGTTAATAGGCTTCTTTGCGTTCACGTTCTCGCTGTGTGATTTATGAGGAGTTCTCAATGGAATATAAAGATCCAATGGTTGAGCTGCTTAGCAGTCTTGAGCAGATTGT
This sequence comes from Cedecea selenatireducens, assembly GCF_042138895.1. NCBI lineage: Bacteria > Pseudomonadati > Pseudomonadota > Gammaproteobacteria > Enterobacterales > Enterobacteriaceae > Cedecea > Cedecea selenatireducens. The sequence continues at coordinate 44,921 of NZ_JBHIKW010000013.1, forward strand.
TTTTAAAGATAATCAGGTCATTAGCCTGAGTCAGAAACCCAGCGCCTTCTCGGAGTTTGAGCAGCTACGTAAAAGTACCGGACTAAAAATCGATGATTTTGCTCAGGCGATGGGGGTTAGCGTCACGATGGTGCAGGAATGGGAGTCCAGACGACTCAAGCCCTCAAGCACCGAAATGAAATTGATGCGTCTGATTCAGGCCAATCCAGGCCTCAGTAAGCAGTTAATAAGCTAGAAAATCGTTGCTCCGTTTGAAAACAACCCCGCTATGATGCGGGGTTTGTCATTTTAGCGCCGGGATCAGAACGTTTCCCAGTTTGCATCGGCCGCCGACGCTGCCTGTGGTTTTAACATGGCCGGCTGAGGACGCAGTTTTTCCTGCACTGGCTCCACACGACGCCCTCCGGCCTGCTGAAGCTGGAACACCGCCACAGCCTGACGCAGTTCGCTCGCCTGATCTTCCAGCGCGGCAGCGGCAGAAGCGGACTCTTCCACCAGCGAGGCATTTTGCTGGGTCACGCTGTCCATCTCGGACACCGCCTGTGCCACCTGCTCAATGCCTTTGCTTTGTTCTTCGGAAGCGGAAGCAATTTCACCCATAATGTCGGTCACGCGGGTGACAGCCGAAACGATTTCCTTCATGGTCGCACCGGCTTCGCGAACCTGGCTTGAGCCGGTATCTATGCGCGATACCGAGTTTTCAATCAGCACTTTAATCTCTTTCGCGGCCTGCGCGCTGCGGCTGGCCAGCGTTCTGACCTCCCCTGCAACAACGGCAAATCCACGGCCCTGCTCGCCCGCACGGGCAGCTTCTACCGCGGCGTTAAGCGCCAGAATGTTGGTCTGGAAGGCAATACTGTCGATAACGCTGGTGATATCCACGATTTTGCCGGAGCTTTCGGCGATTTCGTTCATCGTGCTGACCACGCTATCGACCACTCGCCCGCCTTTCTGCGCGGTTTCGGAGGCGTTTTTCGCCAGACCGGTCGCCTGGCGTGCGTTGTCGGTGTTCTGTTTCACGGTGGCGGTAAGCTGCTCCATGCTGGCCGCCGTCTCTTCCAGCGCCGCTGCCTGCTGCTCGGTGCGGGAGGAGAGATCGCTGCTGCCGGCAGATATTTCGCTGGCGCCGGTGTAAATGGAATCGGCGTTGTCGCGCACCACGCTCACGGTCTTCGCCAGCGACTGCTGCATGGATTTAAGCCCGGCAGACAGGCGGCTCATTTCGCTGCGCCCTTCGGCGTCGATAGTGCGGGTTAAATCCCCTTCCGAGATAGCCTGAATGTGCCCCATCGCGGTTTTTAGCGGCCACAGCAGCACGCGCTGCAGACCCAGCCAGATAACCACCAGCGCGGCGATAACAATCAGCAAAATGGTGCCCAGCGTCCAGAGCATACCGGTATAGCTGCTTTGGTTCTGCGCGCTGGCGGCCTTCAGCAGACGGGTGTTTTGGGTCAGCCACTGGCCATAAACGGCTTTGAAATCGTCCTGAGCCTGCTGGGCATCAAGGTTGCCGTAGGCCTGGTAGTTATCGGCCTTCAGGAACTGAATGGACTGCGCCATGACGTCATGCATTTGCTTAAAGCTGGCGGCCGCTTTGTCATCAATGGCTTTGTCCTGGCCCGGCACATCGTCGGAATCCATGTAGTTGCTGAACTGCTTTTGCGCCTCGACCAGCAGCCCGCCAGCATTCGTCAGCAGCTTGTTCATCGCCTCCAGCGAGGCAGGATCGCGCTGATTTTTCAGGACACGAATCGCCACGCGGTTGATGGTGACGCGGGTTTCAACCAGCGTCTGGAAGCTGCCGCCAAGCTGCTGTTGCTGGTAGTTAAGCAGGCCGGTATTTTGGAAGTTAAGGCGATCGCTGCTGACGGAGGAGTAGAACAGAGCCCCGGTCACCAGCAACAACACGCTGAAAATCCCGAGCGTAGTCACGATGCCGGTAATAACTTTGATATTTTTCATAGCGCCGAACGTTCCTGAAGTAGTGGCCGATATGAGATATATCGGTTCGGCGCAGATTTACCTTATCGCCCCTGGCGCGACTTTTTGTTAATCCATTGATATTTGAAAGTAAAAAAATTAATAAAAAAACCCGCCGAAGCGGGTTTCTGAAGGTGTATAGCTTTTAAACCATTACTGCAACAGGGAGATATCCGCCACCTGCAGGAACAGCTCGCGCAGCTTGGTCAGCAGCGTCAGGCGGTTAATACGCAGATCTTTATCTTCCGCGTTAACCATTACCTTGTCGAAGAACTCATCCACCGGCTCGCGCAGATTGGCCAGCTCTTCCAGGGCTTCCTGGTAACGGCCTTCGGCGAAGTACGGCTGCAGCTTATCGCGCAGCACAACCACGTTAGTCGCCAGGCGAATTTCTTCGGCCTCTTTCAGGACAGAAGCATGCACGATGTCGTTCAGCACTTCATCGGACTTGGCAAGAATGTTGGACACACGCTTGTTAGCCGCCGCAAGAGACGCCGCCGCTTCCAGAGTACGGAAGTGGGAAACCGCCTTCATGCGGGCGTCGAAGTCCGCCGGTTTGGTTGGACGACGCGCCAGCACCGCCTGAATGGTGTCAACCGCGTGGCCTTCTTCCTGATACCAGGCGCGGAAGCGGCCCAGCATAAAGTCGATAACCTCATCCACTACGTTGGTGTTGGTCAGCTTGCTGCCGTAGAGGCGAACCGCTTCTTCGGTCAGGGTCTGCAGATCCAGCGGCAGGTTTTTCTCAACGATAATGCGCAGCACGCCCAGCGCGGCACGGCGCAGCGCGAACGGGTCTTTATCGCCTTTCGGATGCTGACCAATGCCGAAGATGCCCGCAAGGGTGTCCATCTTGTCGGCAATCGCCACCGCACAGGCCACCAGGTTAGACGGCAGTTCATCGCCCGCAAAGCGAGGCTGATACTGCTCGTTTAGCGCAACCGCTACGTCTTCCGCTTCGCCGTCGTGACGTGCGTAGTGCATGCCCATGATGCCCTGGGTATCGGTAAACTCGAACACCATGTTGGTCATCAGGTCACACTTGGACAGCAGGCCAGCGCGGGTTGCATGATTCACGTCTGCGCCAATCTGGCCCGCAATCCAGCCTGAAAGCGCTTCGATGCGGTTAGTTTTGTCGCGCAGGGTGCCCAGCTCTTTCTGGAACAATACGGTTTCCAGACGCGGCAGGTTATCTTCCAGACGCTTTTTGCGGTCGGTATTGAAGAAGAACTCGGCGTCCGCCAGGCGCGGGCGAACCACCTTCTCGTTACCGGAAATGATCTGCACCGGGTCTTTCGACTCGATGTTCGTCACGAAGATGAAGTTTGGCAGCAGCTTGCCGCTGTTGTCGTAAACCGGGAAGTACTTCTGGTCACCCTTCATGGTGTAAACCAGCGCTTCGGCAGGCACGGCCAGGAATTTCTCTTCGAACTTCGCGGTCAGCACCACCGGCCATTCCACCAGCGAGGTGACTTCTTCCAGAAGGCTTTCGCTCAGGTCCGCGTTACCGCCAATTTTACGGGCGGCTTCTTCAGCATCACGTTTGATTGTGGCTTTACGCGCTTCGTAATCAGCGATGACCTTCCCGCGCTCCTGCAGGACTTGAGGATACTGGTCGGCATTGTCGATGGTGAATTCCGGCTCGCCCATAAAGCGGTGGCCGCGAATCACGCGATCGGACTGAATGCCCAGAATAGTGGCAGGGATCAGCTCGTCACCCAGCAGCAGCGTCACGGTGTGAACCGGGCGCACGAACTGAATGTCGGACGCGCCCCAGCGCATCAGTTTTGGAATCGGCAGCTTCGCCAGGGAAGTGGCGATCATGTTCGGCAGCAGTGCCTGCACGCTTTCGCCCTTCACGTGGGCGCGGTACATCAGCCATTCGCCTTTGTCGGTCGCCAGACGCTCGGCCTGGTCAACGGTAATTCCGCAGCCACGAGCCCAGCCTTCGGCAGCTTTGCTTGGTTTGCCTTCGGCGTCAAACGCCGCAGACACCGCAGGGCCGCGTTTTTCGACTTCGCGATCCGGCTGAGAAGCCGCCAGGTTAGCGATTTTCAGCGCCAGGCGACGCGGAGCAGCAAACCATTTTACTTCGCCGTGGGCGATGTTGGCCGCATCCAGCTCGGCGGTAACGTTAGCAGCGAAGGATTCAGCCAGGCTGCGCAGGGCTTTTGGTGGCAGCTCTTCAGTGCCGATCTCCACCAGAAAAGTTTTTTCAGACATGGCGGCCTCTTAGTTGTTCTTATTACACATCGGGAAGCCAAGCGCTTCACGAGAAGCGTAGTAGGCTTCGGCCACGGCTTTGGTCAGGGTGCGAATGCGCAGAATGTAGCGCTGGCGCTCGGTCACGGAAATGGCCTTGCGCGCATCCAGCAGGTTAAAGCTGTGAGCGGCTTTCAGAATACGTTCGTAGGCCGGCAGCGGCAGCGGAGTTTCCAGCGCCAGCAGCTGCTGCGCTTCTTTCTCGTACTGCTCGAAGCAGGTGAACAGGAAGTCCACGTCGGCGTATTCGAAGTTATAGGTGGACTGCTCCACTTCGTTCTGGTGGAACACGTCGCCGTAGGTGGTTTTACCCAGCGGGCCGTCGCTCCACACGAGGTCGTAAACGCTGTCTACGCCCTGAATGTACATCGCAAGACGCTCTAAACCGTAGGTGATTTCGCCGGTCACCGGCTTACACTCCAGGCCGCCAACCTGCTGGAAGTAGGTGAACTGCGTCACTTCCATGCCGTTAAGCCACACTTCCCAGCCCAGGCCCCATGCGCCAAGCGTTGGGTTTTCCCAGTTATCTTCCACGAAGCGAATGTCATGAATCGTTGGATCCATACCCAGCTCTTTCAGAGACCCGAGGTACAGCTCCTGAATGTTATCCGGGGAAGGCTTAATCACCACCTGGAACTGATAGTAGTGCTGTAAACGGTTCGGGTTTTCGCCATAGCGGCCATCGGTAGGACGGCGGGACGGCTGCACGTAAGCGGTGGCCATTGGCTCCGGGCCTAAGGCACGCAGGCTGGTCATCGGGTGAGAGGTGCCTGCGCCTACTTCCATGTCCAAAGGTTGAACAATGGTGCAGCCCTGGCGAGCCCAGTAGTCCTGTAAGGTCAGGATCAGGCCTTGAAAGGTCTTGGTATCAAACTTTTGCATGTTGAATTCGCACGCGTTCGGTGGATTTAAGAGAAGCGGCCAGTATATACGCAAACGCGGTCGAGTTGTATCAACACGGCAACGGAACGGCCGTGAGCGGGAAAGGCGTCAGGTTGTTGCCCGTTGGTTGAGGTTTTCGCGGCTGGAAAGGTGTGAAAATTGACCACTTTCGTCAAACGAACAGGTAAATCCCTCTTTGCGGGTGGTGCTGCCCATCATTTCGTAGCTGGCCTGGTACTGCTTAAATTCAGACAGGTTGATGCGCTGCGGCTGCGTGTTGTAGCGGTACGCGGCCTGGTTTTTACAGGCAAGCTCCATCGTCCCGGTATGAACAATCGGCCGACGCTCTTTTGCCGACTGGCTTTCCTGCTGTGGCGCGCTGCAGGCGCTAAGCATGAGCGCGAAAAAAGCGCTTAAGAGGAGTCTATTTTTTCTTTCTGCCATCATCATTTGCTACCAGTGCGTTAAACTCGGTTTCTTATTCATACTCCCCGTGGAGTCCGGCATTTTGCGAAGCCGTCGCGGGGATAGCAAGATGCGCGGAGCAAACTCAGACATTTCCGGGCGCAGGTACACAAGCGGCTTCAGGGGAACGAATGCAGCAAAAAATAAACTGGATTGATAACCTTCGGGGCATTGCCTGCCTGATGGTGGTTATGATCCATACCACGACCTGGTACATCACCAATCCACATACCGTAACCGCTTTTAGCTGGGATTTTTCAAACGTTCTGAACTCGGCTTCACGCGTCAGCGTGCCGCTGTTTTTCATGATTTCCGGGTATCTGTTTTTTGGCGAACGCAGCGCGCAGCAGCGCCATTTTCTACGCATAGCCAGCTGCCTGCTGTTTTATAGCGCCATTGCGCTGCTCTATATCTGGCTGTTTACCCCGATAAGCGTCGGCCTTGCGCTGCGCTACATCCTGGTAAAACCGGTGTTCTATCACCTGTGGTTTTTCTTCGCGATTATGGTGATTTACCTGCTTTCGCCGCTGATACAGGTGAAGAAGGTCAGCGCGGTGACAATCCTTGGGTTGATGGTGCTGCTCGGCGTGGTAGCCAACCCCAACACGGTGCCGCAGACGCTGGGCAATATGCGCTGGCTGCCCGTTAACCTCTACATTAACGGCGACACCTTCTATTACGTGCTTTACGGCCTGTTAGGCCGGGCGATTGGCATGTTCGATACCCAAAGAAAAGGCGTGAGTGGCCTGGCAGGCAGCCTGTTCGTGATTTGCGTCATGTCGATTGCGCTGGGCACCCACCGGCAGTTGGAAATCAACCAGAACTTCGCCGAAACCTTCTATGTGTATTGCGGCCCGCTGGTGTTTATTGCCGCCATTAGCCTGCTGGTCGTGGCGAAGAACTGCCTGAACCAACGCCCGCTGCCCGGCCTGACGTTTATTTCGCGCTACTCGCTGGGCATTTACGGGTTTCATGCGCTGATCATTCATTATTTGCGCACACACGATATCCAACTGACCCACTGGCCGGTGCTGGATATTCTGTGGATTTTCGGCGCAACGCTGGCAGGCAGCCTGCTGCTGGCCGTTGGCGTTGGAAAACTCGACCGCAAAAAACTGGTTAGCTAAGCGCCACGCATTCTGCCCCGCGCCCGATGCAGCTGGCGCGGGGAAGAAAATCCTGCGGCGCTGGCGGCCTGCTCGAGGCGCTGCCCCTGCTGTAGCCGTTGCTCTGCTACCGCAAGCCGCAGCTGTTCCAGATAGTCGCGCACGGAAATCCCCAAATGCTGCTGAAAAAGGCGGGATAAGTGCCGCGGGCTGACGTGAACCCGGTCGGCAATTTCCGGTACCGGCCAGGGCGCTTCAGGAGATGCGGCAAGCAGATCCTGCGCACGGTGCACGGCGGGATGAATATGATTCCGGTAGCGAAGCCAGGGTGAAAGCTGCGGGTCGTCGCCCGAGCGGCGGAACCAGACCACCATCTCTCTGGCTACCTCCAGCGCTACCCTCGGGCCGCAGTAGCGGTTAATCAAATGCAGGGAAAGATCGATCCCGGAGGTTATCCCGGCGCTGGTCCAAATCCCCCGGTCTTCAACAAAAATCCGGTTGTCTTTGACCTGCGCGCCGGGGGCCGCCGCTTTCAATCGCTCAAGGACGTCATGATGCGTTGTGCACTGAATGCCATGCATCAGTCCCGCTCGTGCCGCCAGCAGCGCCCCGGAGCACACGCACATCAGGTTAAGCTGCTGGCTGTGAATTTGCGGCTGCAGGCGGGTTAACCAACGCCTGACCTCTTCTGCCTGCGGCGTGGCAAAAAATCGGTTTGAATCGCACACGCCGGGCAGCACCAGCAGGCTCCCGGGGGGAAGGTTTTCAGGTAGCGGCTGAATACCGCTGAAGGTCAGGCCAATGGAGGTTTCAACCTGGGGGTCTGGCCCAATGTAGTGCAGATCAAACGCGTTCTTCGCCAGCCCCAGCGTTTCCGCCGGGCCGCTCAGATCGAGGGATAATATCCCCGGCAGCACCACAAACCAGACCCCAATACTCATTCCAGCGACTCCAGACACTCGGCTACGGTTTGTATTTCGGCGAACCGCCCGGCCAGCACGGTTTCAGTGCGGTGGCGCAGGGTGGCGGAGTCCAGCGTAACGCCTTTCCAGGTCATCGGGAAGGTGAGCATGGCTTCGCTCACGAAAGAAACCCGGTAACCCAGGTCAGAGGCAACGCGCGCGGTGGTTTCACAGCATTGCTCGGTGCGGATCCCACAGATAATCAGGTGGTTGATGTCTCGGGTACGGAGCCAATGATCCAGCCCGGTATCGGTAAACGCGTTATGAACGTGTTTCTGGAAACTGACCGCTGCCTGATGCTGCAAAAACGGCATCGGCGTAACAAACCCGGATTTCAGCGAAAAAACATCGTCTTCATCCACGTGGAAGATATCCACCACCGGTATGCCCTTCTGCTGGCAGCCGGCAATAAGCGCCAGCATCGCCTGCTGAAACGCAGGCACATCATCCTCTTGCCAGTAATTCCGGTGGAAGAAAGACCGTTGGGTATCAATATTGATCAGCGCGGCACGTGACATATTCGGACTCCTCATTGGTTTGCTTAAAACCATTCTGGCAGGGGATTCCGCAAGCGCTGATACCAAAAAAGGACAGGATGGTGTTGGTTTGAGACGACGATCTTCACTCATTCTAAATGGCTGTCTTTTAGCCCAAAATACGTTCTATGAACGATGGACTTAGGTTCCGTTCACTTCTAGCCCTGCTTTATATGTCATCACAGAGACGGTGAACGTCTCGGTGGAGTCACCGTCACTCCCCCGAGGCCCCGGACTCCCGGCCAAATAAATCGCCGCAAGCGGTAAACCTCAGCTTTATCTCCCAGTCCTGGGTCGCCTGAGATGCGTTCCCGACGCTCTCAGCCTCCGGCCGTTCCCGACGGCCGGACCCCGGCCAGTCGGAGAGAAAACTGAGGCGATTTAAGCCGGAACCGAGCCTCGCTTTTGACCCAAATCCATCCTGAAAGTCATTGTTGCTTCAAGTCCTACAGCCACGCCCTTACTCCTGGAAACAGGCTTCTTTGCACGCCTTCTCCCTCACTGGGAAAACGGCTATCAGGACATCAGCGGCAACAGCTGCTGATAAATCTGGTTAAACACCTGACGCCGCCCGGCGTAGCGCTGATGCCGGGCAAAATCTGGCTGATGCCTTTGCTCGAGAGGCAGCTGGGGCAGCAGCGACTGCAAAGGCTGCCCCGGTGAGAGCGCGATTTGCGCCAGGCGAGCTGCACCCAGAGCAGGCCCAACGTCGCCGCCTGTGCGGTAGTCCAGCACCTGACCGCTGATATCGGCCAGCATTTGCCGCCAGTACGGGCTGCGTGCGCCCCCGCCAATCAGCGTGACGCTGTCGGGCGTAATGCCGCATTCATGCACAACGTCCATGCCGTCCGCCAGCGCGTAGCCCACGCCTTCCAGCACCGCACGGGCAAGCTCGGCGGGGCCATGTTGATGGGTCAGGCCAAAAAAGGTGCCTTTAGCCTGAGGATTGTTGTGCGGGGTTCGTTCGCCGGAAAGATAGGGCAGAAACCAAATAACGCCCGCCTCCGGGTTAGCCTGTTCCGCCGCCGCCAGCAGGGCCGGAACGCTCCCCAGACCGGTGAGTTTTGCCGCCCAGTCAAGGCAGGAAGCCGCGCTGAGCATGACCGACATCAGGTGCCAACGGTTGGGTAACGCATGGCAAAAACTGTGTACCGCGCTTTCCGGCTTACTGCGAAAACCGTCGCTTACGGCGAAATAGACGCCGGAGGTGCCGAGCGAGAGCATGGCCTGCCCGGCGTCTACCATCCCGACGCCGATAGCCCCGGCGGCATTATCCCCGCCGCCAGCCACCACGGGCACCGCAGGCATATTCCAGCTTTCAGCGACATCGCGCTTCAGCACGCCGGTGATTTCGCTGCCCTCAAACAATTCGGGCATATGCTGGCGAGAAAGGCGGCAGGCGTCGAGCATCGTGTCGCTCCAGTCGCGCTTTGCCACATCCAGCCACATCGTGCCCGCCGCGTCGGACATATCGCTGGCAAATTCCCCGGTCATCCTCAGGCGCAGGTAGTCCTTCGGCAGCAGCACTTTATTGATTTGCGCAAAGATATCCGGCTCGTGGCGCTCGACCCACAGCAGCTTCGGTGCGGTAAAGCCGGGCATCATCAGGTTGCCGGTTATGGCTCTTGCCTCTTCAACGTTGCTTTCCAGCAGCGCACATTCTTCGCCGCTGCGGCCATCGTTCCAAAGAATGGCCGGGCGAAGCACGCGCTGTTTGCTGTCCAGTAACGTCGCACCATGCATCTGGCCGGCAAGCCCAATCGCCTTTACGCCGCTAAAAGAACGTTCCGCCCCTAGTGCACGCATCGCGCGGTCTGTGGCCTGCCACCAGTGTTCGGGATCCTGCTCGGACCAAAGGGAGTGAGGCCGGGAAACGGTCAGCGACTCGCTATGTGCAGCCACCACCTCGCCTGCTTCGCTCAGCAGGATTACCTTCACGCCCGACGTGCCAAGATCGATGCCGATATACATGGTAGCTCCTTAATATCGCGCCGCTTTTCGGCGGCGCAGGCAAGTTTAGTTATCGAACAAATAGTGGTTAATCAGGTTTTCTAAAAGCTCCTGATGCCCGCTCTGATGCTGCGGGGCCAGCTTGTGCTGCTCAGCGTACTGCGCCAGCTGCGTGAGCGATATCTGGCCTTTAAGAATTTGCTGGCCCAGCTCACTATTCCACCCGGCGTAACGTTTCGCGACGCGTTTATCCAGCTCACCATCCTCAACCATGCGGGCAGCAATTTTTAGCGCCAGCGCCATCGTATCCATGGCGCCGATATGGCCGTAGAACAGGTCATATTTATCGGTGCTCTGACGGCGCACTTTGGCATCGAAGTTCAGGCCACCGGTGGTGAATCCTCCGGCCTTCAGAATTTCATACATCACCAGCGCGTTTTCCTCAACGCTGTTCGGGAACTGATCGGTATCCCAACCCAGCTGTGGATCGCCTCGGTTGGCATCGACCGAGCCAAAGATACCTAATGCAATCGCGCTGGCGATTTCGTGGTGGAAGGAGTGACCAGCCAGCGTCGCGTGGTTCGCCTCGATATTGACCTTTATCTCTTTTTCGAGACCAAACTGCTTCAGGAAGCCGTAAACGGTCGCAACGTCGTAATCATACTGATGCTTGGTTGGCTCCTGCGGCTTCGGCTCGATAAGCAGCGTGCCGCGAAAACCGATTTTATGCTTGTGCTCAACGACCATTTGCATGAAGCGGCCAATCTGCTCGCGCTCCTGCCGTAGGTCGGTATTCAATAGGGTTTCATAGCCTTCGCGCCCACCCCACAGCACATAGTTTTCCCCGCCTAATTGATGCGTGGCATTCATTGCCGTCACGACCTGGGTCGCCGCCCAGGTGAACACTTCGGGATCGGGATTCGTTGCCGCCCCGGCGCCGTAGCGCGGGTGAGTGAAGCAGTTAGCGGTGCCCCACAGCAGCTTCACGCCGCTTTCCTGTTGTTTTTGCGCCAGGACTTCCGTCATCTGGGCGAAATTGTTTAGGTATTCCTTCAGAGAAGCGCCTTCCGGTGAGACGTCGACGTCATGGAAACAGTAATACGGCACGCCAAGTTTCTGGAAAAACTCAAACGCCACGTCAGCCTTGCGCTTCGCCAGCGCCAGTGCGTCTCCAGCCTGCTGCCACGGGCGTTCAAATGCCCCCACGCCGAACATGTCCGCCCCCGTCCAGCAGAATGTGTGCCAGTAGCAGGCCGCAAAACGCAGGTGCTCTTCCATGCGTTTCCCAAGAATTAATGCATCCGGGTTGTAGTGACGAAACGCCAGTGGGTTGGTGGTTTTCGGGCCTTCAAAACGCACGCGATCGAGTTGGTCGAAATAAGCTTGCATAATTAACTCCGTCATCAGGAAACAGCGGTCAGGATATTGAGTTATTTCATCCTGAATTCTCCCTGGCGGTTGCTCAATTACGTTATTTCACTCTGGGGTTAAGAGAATACCCAAATGTGCGTCACCTCGCAAAAAACCACTAAAATAATAAAAAAATATCGCGCAACGCCTTCCATAAATGAGTGCAACAGGCCGTCAATTCAATATTAAATTAGATCGCCATCATATTTTTACGATTAAACAAAAAAACATAACGCGAAGATAAAAATCTGTAATTGATGGTCACGCCTATACGGATAACAATCTACAGGGTCTGCTGATATGAATCATTCTTTACTCCTATAAGCCATTTCCCCTACAGGTAAAATAATATGAAGATAAAGAACCTCTTACTCACGCTATGCGCCTCACTCATTCTTACCAGCGTAAGCGGTATCGCCAAAGAAGTGAAAATCGGTATGGCGATAGACGACCTGCGCCTGGAGCGTTGGCAAAAAGATCGCGATATTTTTGTGAAAAAAGCGGAATCCTTAGGGGCAAAAGTGTTTGTCCAGTCCGCCAACGGTAACGAAGAAACGCAGATGTCGCAAATTGAAAACATGATCAATCGCGGCGTTGATGTATTAGTTATTATTCCTTACAACGGCCAGGTATTAAGCAACGTGGTCGCAGAAGCGAAACGCGAAGGTATTAAAGTGCTCGCCTACGATCGCATGATTAATAATGCCGACATTGATTTTTATATTTCTTTCGATAATGAAAAAGTCGGTGAATTACAGGCTAAAAGTATTGTAAGCAAAGTGCCTCAAGGCAATTACTTTTTGATGGGCGGTTCGCCGGTGGATAATAACGCGAAATTATTCCGCGCCGGGCAGATGAAAGTATTAAAACCTTATATTGATGAAGGAAAAATTAAAGTCGTCGGCGATCAGTGGGTTGACGGCTGGTTGCCGGAAAACGCGCTGAAAATTATGGAAAACGCTCTGACAGCGAATAATAACAAGATTGATGCGGTCGTGGCGTCTAACGATGCCACGGCAGGCGGTGCTATCCAGGCACTAAGCGCGCAAGGACTGGCCGGGAAAGTCGCTATTTCGGGTCAGGATGCTGACCTGGCGGGCATTAAACGTATTATCGCCGGCACCCAAACGATGACCGTCTATAAACCCATTACCAAACTGGCAAATACCGCCGCTGAAATTGCCGTCGAATTAGGCGAAGGCAAGCAGCCAGCCACGGATGCCAGCTTAAATAATGGCCTGAAGGATGTTCCATCCCGCCTCTTAACCCCTATTGAGGTGGAAAAAAACAATATCGACAGCACCGTTATCGCCGACGGTTTCCACAAAAAGAGCGACCTGTAGCCGCCGGGCCCGCGCGCTTGCGGGCCTTCTCGCTCAACCGGAGGAGAGCTTATGCCTCATTTGTTGGAAATGAAAAACATCACCAAAGCCTTTGGCACGGTGAAAGCCGTGGATAACGTGAGCCTGACGCTTGAAGCCGGGGAAGTGATGTCGCTGTGTGGCGAAAACGGCTCGGGCAAATCCACGCTAATGAAAGTGCTGTGCGGTATTTACCCCCACGGCAGTTACGACGGTGAAATCTGGTTTGCGGGAGAGCTGCTGCAGGCAGGCCATATTCGCGACACCGAGCGAAAAGGGATCGCCATCATTCATCAGGAACTGGCGCTGGTTAAGCATCTTACGGTTCTGGAAAACATTTTCCTGGGGGCAGAGATTACGCATCGCGGCCTGCTCGACTTCGACACCATGACGCTTCGCTGCCAGAAGCTGCTTGCCCAGGTGAACCTGTCTCTTTCCCCGGATACGCGCGTGGGGGATTTAGGTCTTGGTCAGCAGCAACTGGTGGAGATCGCCAAGGCGCTGAACAAGCAGGTCAGGCTGCTGATTCTGGACGAACCCACCGCTTCGCTCACCGAACAGGAAACCGCCGTGCTGCTCGGGATTATTCGCGACCTGCAGGCTCACGGCATCGCCTGTATTTATATTTCCCACAAGCTCAATGAAGTAAAAGCCATTTCAGACACCATCTGCGTTATTCGCGACGGGCAGCCCATCGGTACTCGTGAAGCTAAGCAGATGAGCGAGGACGACATCATTACGATGATGGTAGGGCGGGAACTGACGGCGCTTTACCCTAACGAGCCGCACCAAACCGGCGACGAGATCCTGCGCGTGGAGCACCTGACCGCATGGCACCCGGTCAACAAACACATTAAGCGGGTAAACGATGCCTCTTTTTCCCTGCGCAAAGGGGAAATTCTGGGTATTGCCGGGCTGGTCGGGGCCGGAAGAACCGAGGCGGTTCAGTGCCTGTTTGGCGTCTGGCCAGGCCGCTGGGAGGGCAGAGTCTATATCGACGGTCAGCAAGTGCATATCAATACCTGCCAGCAAGCGATTGCCCATGGCATTGCTATGGTGCCGGAAGATCGTAAAAAAGACGGCATCGTGCCGGTGATGGCCGTGGGGCAAAACATCACCCTTGCCGCATTAAGTCAGTTCTCTGGGGTATTGAGCAGCCTGGACGAGGCTCAGGAGCAAAACTGCATGCTGCAGTCGCTCAAGCGTCTGAAGGTTAAAACCTCATCGCCTGACCTGGCCATTGGCCGCCTCAGCGGTGGGAATCAGCAAAAAGCTATTCTTGCCCGCTGTCTGCTGCTTAATCCACGCATTCTGATACTCGATGAACCCACGCGAGGCATCGACATAGGCGCGAAGTACGAAATCTACAAACTTATTAATCAGCTGGTGCAGCAGGGGATTGCCGTCATTGTCATCTCCTCTGAATTACCGGAAGTGCTCGGCCTGAGCGACCGCGTGCTGGTCATGCATGAGGGCCGCATTAAAGCCGATTTGATTAACCACAATCTGACCCAGGAAAAGGTCATGGAAGCCGCCCTGAGGAGTGACCCCCATGTCGAAAAGCAATTTGTCTGAACTGAAACTGACGCCACCAGGCCGGGCCTTGCCTGGGGCGCTAAAATCGCTGAATCTGCAGGTTTTTGTCATGATTGCCGCTATTGCCGTCATCATGCTGTTCTTTACCTGGCAGACGGAGGGGGCTTATTTGAGCGCCCGCAACGTGTCTAACCTGCTGCGGCAAACGGCGATTACCGGCATCCTGGCCGTCGGCATGGTGTTTGTCATTATCTCGGCCGAAATCGACCTCTCGGTGGGCTCAATGATGGGGCTGCTCGGCGGCGTGGCGGCCATTTTTGACGTCTGGCTTGGCTGGCCATTGCCGCTCACGATTGTCGTCACGCTGGCCCTGGGTCTGGTCCTCGGAGCGTGGAACGGATGGTGGGTTGCCTATCGCAAGGTTCCGTCGTTTATCGTCACGCTCGCGGGCATGCTGGCGTTTCGCGGCATTCTTATCGGCATTACCAATGGCACCACGGTGTCGCCGACCAGCAGCGCAATGTCGCAAATCGGGCAAAGCTATCTGTCAGGCGGCATCGGCTTCACCGTGGGCGTGCTGGGGCTGATGGCCTTTATTGCCTGGCAGTGGCGGCTTCGCATACGCCGCCAGGCGCTCGGCCTTGCTGCGCCGGCATCGGGCGGCGTTGTTGGCCGTCAGGCGATCACCGCCGTGGTCGTGCTCGGTGCAATCTGGCTGCTGAACGATTATCGCGGCGTTCCGACGCCGGTGCTGCTCCTTGCTCTGCTGCTGCTCGCCGGGATGTTTATGGCCACCCGCACCGCGTTTGGTCGCCGTATTTACGCCATCGGCGGCAATATCGACGCGGCGCGGCTGTCGGGGATAAACGTTGAACGCACCAAGCTGGCGGTATTTGCGATAAACGGCCTGATGGTGGCGATTGCCGGGCTGATCCTAAGCTCACGCCTCGGCGCGGGTTCACCTTCCGCCGGTAATATCGCCGAACTGGATGCCATTGCCGCCTGCGTCATCGGTGGAACCAGCCTGGCGGGCGGCATCGGCAGCGTCGCCGGGGCGGTCATGGGGGCGTTTATTATGGCCTCTTTGGACAACGGCATGAGCATGATGGACGTGCCCACCTTCTGGCAGTACATCGTGAAAGGGGCCATTTTGCTGCTGGCGGTATGGATGGATTCCGCGACCAAACGCCGGGCCTGATGCGCAAGCGGCGCAAAACGTGCAAACGGTCACAATGCCGGGGCGACGTTCCCCGGCTGGCTCGCAGCTGTGGTATTCAGGTATCTGGCTAGCTACGGGAAACTTTCAGCATGTTTGAGAAACGTCATCGCATCACGCTGTTATTCAACGCCAATAAAGTCTATGACCGGCAGGTGGTCGAAGGCGTGGGGGAATATTTGCAGGCGTCTCAATCGGAGTGGGACATTTTTATCGAAGAAGACTTTCGCGCCCGCATCGATAACATCAAAGAGTGGCTGGGCGACGGCGTGATTGCCGATTTTGACGATCGGGAAATTGAACGCCTTCTGGAAGGCGCCGAAGTCCCGATTGTGGGCGTTGGTGGCTCCTACCACTCGCCGGAGCATTATCCGCCGGTCCACTATATCGCCACCGACAACCATGCGCTGGTAGAAAGCGCTTTTCTGCACCTGAAAGAGAAAGGCGTCCAGCGCTTTGCTTTCTATGGGCTTCCCGGCTCGAGCGGCAAGCGTTGGGCCACAGAGCGCGAGCACGCTTTTCGACAGCTGGTTGCGAAGGAGAAGTACCGGGGCGTGGTTTATCAGGGCATCGAAACGGCGCCAGAGAACTGGCAGCACGCACAGAATCGCCTCGCCGACTGGGTACAAACGCTGCCGCCGCAAACCGGTATTATTGCGGTAACGGACGCTCGAGCCCGCCACCTGCTGCAGGTCTGCGAGCATCTGCATATTCCCGTCCCGGAAAAGCTGTGCGTGATCGGCATCGATAACGAGGAACTGACCCGCTATTTATCGCGGGTGGCGCTTTCGTCGGTGGCGCAGGGCACGCGCCAGATGGGCTATCAGGCCGCCAAACTGCTGCACCGCCTGCTGGACCACGAAAACCTGCCGCTGCAGCGCGTGCTGGTGCCGCCGGTCAGGGTTGTGGAGCGCAGCTCTACGGATTATCGCTCGCTGCATGACCCGGCGGTGATCCAGGCCATGCACTACATTCGCAATCACGCCTGCAAAGGCATAAAAGTCGAACAGGTGCTGGATGCGGTGGGGATCTCGCGCTCAAACCTGGAGAAACGTTTTAAGGAAGAAGTGGGAGAGACGATTCACGCGGTGATTCATGCGGAGAAACTGGAAAAGGCAAGAAGCCTGCTTATCTCAACGTCTTTATCTATCAATGAAATATCACAGATGTGTGGCTACCCGTCTTTGCAATATTTCTATTCGGTATTTAAAAAAGAGTACGACGCCACGCCAAAAGAGCATCGCGATAGATTTAGCGAAATTTTAGTTTAAAGCCATAAATAACAATGCCCTCCGAAGAGGGCATTGTTTAATTTCATTCAGACAATGAAAATTAATTCGGCAGCATGAAACGCTGGTTACTCTGATACATCGCGAACAGGAAATTATTATAGCTGGAGCCTCGGGTTGAATACCCTTTCAGCTTATGGATCATATTGTTGGCCGTCACTTCCTGATCCGCTTTACGCAGCTTAGCGCGCTCTTTACGGAATGAAGAATAGGCCGGATGGGTATTCAGATTCGCCACGTACGCATTAACGCCTTCATTCACAGAACCGTAATGCAGGTAGCCTTTGACCTTGCCCGGCTCGCTGTTGCAGTGGCGCCTGGTACACTTCATGCCAAACAGGTTGTTGTTGCTGCGGGCAAGCTTAGAAGTCCCCCAGCCGCTTTCCGCCGCCGCCATCGTCGCCACCATATTGGTAGGGATAATGTCGACTTTCTCCAGCAGGGTGTTCCACGGCACGCGGTTGGTGTTGCCGCGCCATGCTACCTTATACCGCTGGGTGATTTCTTTCAGGCGTGTGCGCTCACTCGGCGACCAACGCTTCTCGTACTGTTTTGAAATCAACCAGTTACGATCGGCAGTTATCACTGCATTTTGGCGGGTAATATATGGCATGACCGTCCGGAGAAACGCTTTTTTCCTTGGTGTCCCGGAAGGGTATTTTCGCAAATCAGGAAGCGAACCATTTTCACTATTGCGAGAATACTCTTTTTTACTACTTGCCAGCTTACTACTTACCGCTTTTTTACTGCTTATTTTCGTTATATGGGCCTTGCTGTGCGATTTAGGCTCATGTTTACTGGCGAACGCGTGACTTGAAAAGCCCACGGTCAGCAGCATGAGTATCGCGGCCCCGAATCGTCGGAATGGGGGTGATATCATTAGCTCTCCTGGTCGGATCGATCGTTTCCAGTGCCTTATTTTTTAAAAGGTTTTAGAAAAATAGGTGCGAATTATATCAAAATTAACCGCTCAGAGCACCTTTAGAAATAGTACTATTCCGAAACAATGTCACCTATGAACTTCTTATAGTGATAAAAAGTATTGTAAAATTCGGGAGTTAATCACAGTTCATGATGCAGGAAAAAAATGAACTGCTGAGGGCTGTTCCCGCGTTTAGAGAGTGAGATTATTGGTTATATTTTTAAGGTGGCGGCGGCAATAACCTGGCAGAGGTGCAACCGGGGTTAAGGCGCTCAGATAACATTTGATACAGGAAAACTGGCAACATGAGCCTGGTGCAGAACCTGATAAAAAAAGCCTTTGCGACGGCGAATGCCAACGAAGCCGCCAGCTTCCTGGCCAGCGCATGCAACCGCATGAAATCGCATAACAAAGAGCAGATTCAGGCCGAGGTTAGCGCGGCATTAGTCAACGTTAATCTTGTTCGCATCAGTGAAAAACCGCCGCAGACCAAAACGGTTTACCAGGACTCGCCGGAAACCCTCCGTCGCTTGAAAGACGCAGAATCTCTCTCTGCCAGCCTGCTTGCCCAGTTGCGTGAAGCCCAGCAGCGTTCCGCTCAGGGCGACACCGCAGAAACCACCACCCGCCTGCAAAGATATGAAAAACAGGTCGCAGAGCTCCAGAAAGCGCTGAATATCAGCCAGGAAATGCACCTCAAAGAATCAGCCCTGGTACGCAGCGTGATGCAGCGGGAAATTGACGAGCTTAAAAGCCTGCTAAACCGCCAGAAAGAGTCCGGGTCCGGGCTGGCGGAGACTCACCAACGCGAAAAAAACGAGCTGTATCAGCGCCTGGAAGCCGCGGACGAGCTGATAAAAACCCAGCAGGAGGCGCGCTACAAAGCGGAAGAGGAAGTCACCCAGCTACACGAAAAGCTGGCAAACCTGCAGGCAGATAACCACTACAGTTTTGAGCAGTGTGAAACCCTGAACGCCAGGCTCACCAAAACGATCGATGAGCTACTGGCCACCCGCAATACGCTGACCGCGCACTTCGGCCACTGGCTGACGAATAAATAAAAACGTTAACGCCGTCACTCACCCTTGCGGCTCCACCCTGCATAACGTAGGCGCAGGATGAGCGCCCCCCGTCTGAACGGTGGCAAACTGCGCAATAAATCCCCACAGGATGATGCGTATGAAACGGTTCTCCCTCTGTCTTTTACTCACGCCTTACCTCGCTTACGCAGGCTGGACCGCACCGGGACTTCCTGCTTTTCAGGAAACGGGTCCGGGCCAGTTCATCAGCACCGCTCATCTGGCCAAAGGCTCGCTGCCGCTTAATCTGAAGCTAGATAACCAATGCTGGCAGCCTGCAGAAACCATCAAGCTTAATCAGGCTCTTTCACTCAGGCCGTGCTCAGGCGATGCGCCTGCGTGGCGACTTTTCCGAGCCGGAGAATACCAGGCACAGATAGATACCCGCAGCGGTACCCCCACGCTGATGCTCAGCATTAAGCCCGAGGCCAGCAGCCAGCCTCAACAGACGGTGGCGCAGTGCCCTAAATGGGATGGAAAGCCACTCACCGTCGACGTTAGCAGTACTTTCCCGGAAGGTTCACTGGTGCGTGATTTCTACAGCGGAGGCACGGCAAAAGTTGAGCAAGGCCATATCACGCTGATGCCTGCCGCCGGAAGCGACGGTTTATTGCTGCTGGAATCCGCAGCCGTAGAAAAACCAGCGCCGTTTAGCTGGCACAATGCGACGGTCTACTTCGTTCTGACCGATCGTTTTGAAAACGGCAACCCTGCAAACGATAGCAGCTATGGCCGCCACAAAGACGGAATGCAGGAGATAGGCACCTTCCACGGAGGCGACCTCGCGGGGCTCACCAACAGGCTGGATTACCTGCAGCAGCTTGGTGTTAACACGCTCTGGATAAGCTCCCCGCTGGAGCAAATTCACGGCTGGGTGGGCGGCGGCACCAAAGGCGACTTCCCACACTACGCCTACCACGGTTACTACACCCTGGACTGGACGAAGCTTGACGCCAACATGGGTAACGAAGCCGAGCTCCGCAAACTGGTGGATGAAGCCCACAGGCGCGGGATCCGCATTCTGTTTGACGTTGTCATGAACCACACAGGCTATGCGACGCTCGCCGACATGCAGGAGTACCAGTTTGGCGCGCTGTATCTCAAAGGGGATGAACTCAGGAAAACGCTCGACGAGCGCTGGACTGACTGGCAGCCAGCGGCGGGCCAAAGCTGGCACAGCTTTAACGACTACATCAACTTTAGCGACAAAGCCGCGTGGGATAAGTGGTGGGGCAAGGCCTGGATCAGAACGGACATTGGCGATTACGACAACCCTGGCTTCGACGACTTAACTATGTCGCTCGCCTTCTTGCCCGATTTGAAAACCGAAGCGACCGCTCCGGCAGAACTCCCGATATTTTACCGGCACAAGCCCGATACCGCCGCGAAGGTGATACCTGGCTACACCGTTCGCGACTACCTGAGCCACTGGCTTAGCCAATGGGTACGTGACTATGGCATTGATGGTTTCAGGGTAGATACCGCAAAACACGTTGAAAAAGCGGCCTGGCAGCAATTAAAAACGCAGTCCAGCGCGGCATTAGCCGAATGGAAGCAGGCCAACCCGGACAAAAAAATCGATGATGCACCGTTCTGGATGACGGGCGAAGCCTGGGGCCACGGCGTGATGAAAAGCGATTACTACGCGAACGGCTTCGACGCGATGATCAACTTCGACTACCAGGAGCAGGCGGCCAAAGCGGTGGAATGCCTGGCCACGATTGCCCCTACATGGCAACAAATGTCGGACAAACTCCAGCAATTTAACGTGCTGAGCTACCTGTCCTCCCACGACACCCGCCTGTTCCGGGAAGGCGGACAAAAAGCGGCGGAGCTGCTGTTGCTCACGCCAGGCGCGGTACAGATTTTCTACGGCGATGAAACGCAAAGACCATTTGGCCCAACGGGGTCTGACCCGCTGCAGGGCACCCGCTCGGACATGAACTGGCCGGACGCCACAAGCAAGCAGGCCGCAACGCTTGCTCACTGGCAGAAGCTGGGCCAGTTCCGCGCCCGCCATCAGGCCATCGGCGCAGGAAAACAAACGACGTTAAGCGTCAAACAGGGCTATGCCTTTAGCCGGGTCAGCGGCAATGACAAGGTGATGGTGGTGTGGGCGGGGAATCGATAGTCGTCATATCGACTATTTAAGTTCGGCTAAGGTTCCGTTCACTTCCAGTTCGGTTTCATATGTCACCACCGAACCGGTGAACGACTCGGGGAAGTCACCGTCACTTCCCCGAGACCCCGGACTCCCGGCCAAATAAATCGACCGCTAAAGCGGCAGACCTCCGTTTTATCTCCCAGTCCTGGGTCGGCTGAGATGCGTTCCCGACGCTCTCAGCCTCCGGCCGTTCCCGACGTCCGGACCCTGGCCAGTCGGAGAGAAAACGGAGGCGATTTAAGCCGGAACCGTGCCTCGCTTTTTGTTCCCAGCCACGCTGAACATCCCTGTCGCTTCAAGACTTACAGCCACTCCCTTGTTCCCGGCTCTTATCGCCCCCGGTTATGACCCAACTCAGGCGGGGTTGAGCTGCCGGGAGCAGCGAAAGAGAGCGATCGTCGGGAACGAATCGGGAACGACCCCGAATGTTTGGGTGATAGCCGGTGGGTTTACCGCTTTAGCGGCGATGAGCTCGCCGGGCGCCGGGGCTGTTCGGGGGATGGCGTTATCCCCCGGACACGTTCACCGTGCGCTGAAAGTGCAGGGGAAGCAGATCTCAAGGTGAACGGAACTTCATCCGTTTTCCCATAGAAAATATCATATGAGCCAGCATCAATGATGCCGCCGCCATTCAACATATCCTGCTACACAGCACGAATCCCACAGCATATTCGCCAACAGTGGCCAGGCTTACCGGGTTTGCACGGCGTTATTTGTAGCGCTATGGTTAGCCTCTTTTCAAAAGCATTCAGCAGACCCACGTTATGACGTTTTCACTTTTCGGCGACAAATTTACCCGCCATGCAGGCATTACCCGCCTGATGGAGGATCTCAACGACGGCCTGCGCACGCCCGGCGCTATCATGCTTGGCGGCGGTAACCCTGCGCAAATCCCGGCGATGAACGACTACTTCCAGCAGCTGCTTTCCGAGATGCTGGCCAGCGGCAAACTGACCGACACGCTATGCAACTACGACGGTCCGCAGGGGAAAAGTGAACTGCTAAAATTGCTTGCCGGAATGCTGCGCGATGAATTGGGTTGGGACATCGAACCACAGAATATTGCACTAACAAATGGCAGTCAGAGCGCGTTTTTCTACTTGTTTAACCTTTTCGCCGGACGTCATGCGGATGGCCGCACCAAAAAGGTGCTTTTCCCGCTGGCGCCGGAGTACATCGGCTACGCGGATGCCGGGCTTGAAGAAGATCTGTTTGTCTCCACTCGCCCGAACATCGAACTGCTGCCGGAAGGCCAGTTTAAGTACCACGTTGACTTCGAACATCTGCATATCGGCGAAGATACCGGCATGATTTGCGTATCACGCCCGACTAACCCGACCGGCAACGTGATAACCGATGAAGAGCTAATGAAGCTGGACGCGCTGGCCAACCAGCACGGTATTCCGCTGGTTATCGATAACGCTTACGGCGTACCGTTCCCCGGCATTATCTTTAGCGAAGCCCGCCCGCTGTGGAACCCGAACATCATCCTGTGCATGAGCCTGTCCAAGCTCGGCCTGCCGGGCAGCCGCTGCGGAATCATTATCGCGAACGAGAAAATCATCTCCGCGATCGGCAACATGAACGGCATTATCAGCCTGGCGCCGGGCGGGATTGGCCCGGCTATGGCCTGCGAAATGATTAAGCGTAACGATCTGCTGCGCCTGTCCGAGACGGTTATCAAGCCGTTCTACTACCAGCGCGTGCATGAAACTATCGCCGTTATTCGCCGCTACCTGTCGCCGGAGCGCTGCCTGATTCACAAACCGGAAGGCGCTATCTTCCTGTGGCTGTGGTTTAAAGACCTGCCTATCACCACCGAACTGCTGTACCAGCGCCTGAAAAAGCGCGGCGTGCTGATGGTGCCGGGCGATTACTTCTTCCCAGGCCTGGATAAGCCGTGGCCGCACACTCACCAGTGCATGCGCATGAACTATGTGCCGGAGCCAGAAAAAATTGAGGCGGGGGTGAAAATCCTGGCCGAAGAGATTGAGCGAGCCTGGGCGGAAGCCGGGTAACGAGCAGCAATAGAAAACGGGGCTCAAGGCCCCGTTTTTTTATCTCACCACTAAAGCGTCGTACCCTTTCCAGCGGTAGTTCAGCATCGAAATTCCCCAGCAGGCGATAAACAGCCCGACGACGACAAATCCTGCGTTGCCGAGATTATCGTTGAGCGCGCCAACCCACGACCAGATACCGTCCTCAAGCCCGAACTTGTCCGCCAGCAGGCCCAGCGCCTCGAGGCCGCCGATAAACAACGCCACCACCACAGAAGTGCCGGTAATCGTCATGTTGTAGTAAAGCTTGCGCTGCGGCTTGTTGAAGGCCCAGCCGTAAGCGCCAACCATAATCACGTTGTCGAGGGTATCCACCAGCGCCATGCCGCTGGCAAACAGCGCCGGGAACACCAGAATCGACCAGATAGACATCCCGCTGGACGCGCTGGCGGCAGAAATGCCCAGCACGCCGATTTCGGTGGCGGTATCAAAGCCCAGGCCGAACAGGAAACCAACCAGGTACATGTGCCAGCTTTTGCCGATCAGGCGGAAAACGGAGTTAAACAGCCAGCTCATCATGCCGCCGCCGGTCATTTCCGTCGCGTCTGCCGCCAGCGGCTCGCCGCGTTTAAGCTGGCGGAAGTTGCGCCACACGCCGCGTAAAATAACGAGGTTCACCAGCGCCATCGCCAGCAGGAAGCAGGCTGAAACAGCGGTGCCGATCACGCCGCCAACGTCGTGAAACCAGTCCATTCTTTGCTGGAAGGCCGCCGCCGTGGCCGCAATAGCGACAGAAGCCAGAATCACAATGCTGGAGTGGCCCAGCGAGAACCAGGCCCCCACGCCAAACGGGCGTTTTCCCTGCTGCATCATCTTGCGGGTCACGTTATCAATCGCGGCAATATGATCGGCATCTACCGCGTGACGCAGGCCATAACACCAGGCCAGCAGGCTGGCCGCCATCAGCGCCGAGCTGTGGTTAAACGCCACCAGCGCCCAGGCCCATGCGGCAAAGTTAGCCGCCACTAAAACCGCCAGCAGCAGGCCGGCTCGTGGATTGTCACGAAGAACACGCATTAACATCTTTTTTATCCTTGTGGTGATTCAAATAGCGGGCAGCGGCAACCACTGCCTGCCCCAGGGAAAGCGCCCCGTCGCCGGCCGGAAGCCGCATCGGGAAGAGAGTTTTAAAATCGGAGAGGTAGAACGCGAGACGCTCGCGCAGCAGACGGTTGTGCAGCACGCCGCCACAACAGGCCACGTTGGTTACGCCGGTCAGCAACGCATGATGGCGAACCAGCTCAGCAAGCCCTTTCGCCAGCGCATCGTGGAAAGCCCAGGCCCGCGCGCCGTCCTCGACCTGCCAGCCAAACCACTGCCGCCAGAACGCCGCGAAATCGAGATGACCGTTCACCAACGGCAGCGTGACCGGATGCGAACAGGGGCCCGCCTCCAGCGCCAGCACCTCAAGGCGGCAGGCGGCTTCGCCTTCGTAGCTTTGCTGGTGGGGGGCACAGTTAAGCGCGGCGGCAACCGCATCAAACAGACGTCCGCAAGAAGAGGCCAACGGAGCGTTAACCCCGCGCGCTACGGCTCTAGCCAGCGGCTGCCAGTTCTGCGCCCTGATAGCTTCCGTTTCGGGATAGCGCTGCCAGCCGGGCACAAACGCCTCGCATTGCGCCAGCAGGTTGCGCCACGGCTGCACGGCCGCCAAATCGCCACCCGGTAGAGCCACGGCAGGCAGTCCGCCAAGGTGTACGCAGCGGCGGTAATTCACCAGCAGGCATTCCCCGCCCCAAAGCCTGCCGTCCTCGCCATAACCAATACCGTCCAGCGCGAGAGCAATCACCTTGCCGCCGTTCAGCGGCCAGCCGTGTTCGGCCAGGCAGGCCGCCGCGTGGGCGTGGTGATGCAGCACTTCGCTGACCGGCAGCGCCATTTCACGCCCCAGCTGCGAGCTGCAGTAGCCGGGGTGAGCGTCGAGCGCGACATGTTCAGCTGTAAAGCCGTAGATCTCGCTCATCAGCGCCAGCGAACGCTGCCATTGAGCCTCCACGCCTTCCTGAGCCAGATCGCCAAGGTGCTGGCTGAGCACCGCCTGCCCGCCGCGAACCAGGCAGAAGGTATTTTTAAGATCGCCGCCCAGCGCCAGAATCGGCGGCAGGTCTTTAAAACCCGCAGGCAAAGGCAGTGCATCGGGCACAAAGCCCCGTGCACGACGCAGCATTTCGCCGCTGGGGCGCACAACGGAGTCGTCCATGCGCTGAAGAATGTCGCGGTTATGCAGCAGAAAGCCGTCGGCAATAGCCTCAAGATCCTGAAGAGCCCGGGCATTATCAACAGCTGGCGGTCTGCCGTTCAGGTTTCCGGAGGTCATCACCAGCGGGCCGCCGAAGTCCTGCGCCAGCAGGTGCTGGAGGGGATTGGCGGGCAACATCACGCCGATTTCATTCCGCCCCGGCGCCACGGCAGCGCTCAGCCCATGCAGGCAGTTGCTTGCCACCAGCACTACCGGCGCAGCGGGAGTTGAAAGCAGCGCCACGGCCTGCTCGGGCAGCCCTTCGGTCGTGGCAATCATCACCGCCAGCGGTTTGGCAGGCCGCTGCTTACGCGCCCGGAGGCGTTCAACGGCGGCATCGTTACGGGCATCCACGGCAAGATGAAAACCGCCGAGGCCTTTCACCGCAACGATTTTGCCCTCGTGCAGCGCGGCAACGGCCTGTGCAAGCGCCAGCTCGCCCTCGAGTCGTTGCTCTCCCTGCTGCCAGAAAATCTGCGGCCCGCAGTCCGGGCAGGCTACCGGCTGAGCGTGAAAACGCCTGTCCATCGGGTTGCGATATTCCTCATCGCAAGCCTTACAGAGCGGAAACGCCGCCATCACCGTGGACGGACGGTCATAAGGCATCGCGCGGATGATGGTGAAGCGCGGCCCACAGTGGGTGCAATTGATAAACGGGTAGCGGTATCTGCGGTCGGCGGGATCGTTCAGCTCACGCAGGCATTCGGGGCAGGTGGCGGCATCCGGCACGATTTGGGTGTCCATCGCGCCGCTGCCGCTGTGGCGAATGCTAAAGTCCGCAGGCAAAACGTCCCAGGTCATGGGCTGCTGCACCACGCTGTCGATGCGAGCCAGCGGCGGGCAATGTGCGTAAAGCTCGGCCAGAAACACTTCCGGGCTGGCCGCCAGGCGAACCACAACACCTTCGCCGTCGTTGCAGACGTCGCCCACCAGCTTAAGGCGCTGTGCGATTTGCCAGACAAACGGCCGAAAGCCAACGCCCTGCACTTTGCCGCGAATGCGGAGTACGGTGCCCCTCACCCTAACCCTCTCCCCATAGGGGCGAGGGGACAGATCGAGTTCAACCACAGCTTCTCCCACTTCTGAACGAGGAGAGACATCAGACTCAGATCTTCCCCCTCTCCCTTCCAGGGAGAGGGCCGGGGTGAGGGTAAAAATCACGCTTCCACCGCCTCGCGCAGCCGCGCCTTCATGCTGTTGTAGGTCGTTTGCGCGTAGTTCTCGGCCCAGGCCTGATCCTCAATCGCGCTAACCTTCACCGCGCAATACTTGGTTTCCGGCGTTTTGGAGATCGGGTCGAGATTATCCTGCGTCAGTTCGTTACAGGCGCCAATCCACCACTGATAGGTCATGTAGACGGAGCCTTTGTTAATGCGCTCGCTCACGTCGGCTCGGCTGATAACCTTGCCGCGACGCGAACTTACCCAAACCAGCTGCCGGTCTTTAATACCTAACGCATCCGCATCCAGCGGGTTGATTTGCACAAAGCCGGGCTCGTCGGCGAGAGTTTGCAGCGCGGCACAGTTGCCGGTCATCGAGCGGCAGGAGTAATGCCCGACCTCACGCACGGTGCAAAGCACCAGCGGGTAGCTGTCGTCGGGAACTTCGGCTGGCGCGCGCCATGCGGCGGCAAACAGCTGACCTTTGCCTGTCGGCGTGTCGAATTTGCTCCCCTTGTAGAGATACGGCGTGCCGGGATGATCGAGCGTCGGGCAGGGCCACTGCACGTGCCCCATATCGCCCATTTTTTCGTAGGTTACGCCGTAAAACAGCGGGCACAGTTCGCGCAGCTCATCCCAGATTTGCTGGTTGTTTTCGTAGCGCATCGGGTAGCCCATCGCCGTCGAAAGCAGGCTGATGATTTCCCAGTCGCGCTTCACGTTGTACTTCGGCTCAATCGCTTTTTCAAAACGCTGGAAGCCCCGGTCGGCGCAGGTAAAGACGCCGCCGTGCTCGCCCCATGAGGTCGCCGGCAGCAGCACGTCCGCCACTTCGGCCGTTTTAGTCATGAAGATGTCCTGCACCACCACGAAGTCGAGCGCCTCAAACCCTTTGCGCACCAGGCCCAGGTCCGCTTCGGTCTGGAGCGGATCCTCGCCCATGATGTAATAGGCTTTAACCTTGCCCTCTATCGCCAGGTGCGGCACTTCGGTAATGCGCACGCCAACTTTGTCATCCATCACCGCCGGGTCGATGCCCCAGGCTTTGGCAAACTTCGCGCGAACCTCGGGATCGACCACATCCTGGTAGCCGGGGAACTGGTTAGGCAGCACGCCCATATCGCAGGCGCCCTGCACGTTGTTCTGTCCGCGTACCGGACCAACGCCGACGTTTTCGCGGCCCAGATTGCCGGTGAGCAGCGCCAGGCTGGACAGTCCTTTAACCACGTCTACAGCCTGGCCAAACTGGGTCACGCCCATGCCCCACATAATGGTGGCAGAAGGGGCCGCGGCGAAGGTGCGCATCGCCTGGCGAACCTGCTGCGCGGGAATGCCGGTCAGGTGCTCGACGTCCTCTGGCGCATACCCCTTCACGGTTTCGCGGTAGGCATCCAGCCCTTCGGCATATTTGGCGACGTACTCTTTGTCGTACAGCTGCTCTTCCAGCAGCACGTAGCCAAAGGCGTTTACCAGCGCCATGTTGCAGCCGTTTTTGATTTGCAGATGCTGGTCGGCAATGCGGGCGGTTTCAATGCGGCGCGGGTCGCAGACGATAATTTTGGCGCCGTTGCTTTTGGCCTTAATTACCCGGCGCGCCACGATAGGATGCGAGTCGGCGCAGTTGTAGCCCACCACCAGCAGGCATTTGGAGTTTTCGATATCGCCGATGGAGTTGCTCATCGCCCCGTTACCCAGCGTCGCCTGCAGCCCGGCAACGGAAGGGCCATGGCACACGCGGGCGCAGCAGTCGACGTTGTTAGTGTTCAGCACCGCGCGGGCAAATTTCTGCATCACGAAGTTGGTTTCGTTCCCCGTTCCGCGCGAGGAACCGGTGGTCATAATGGCGCGTGGGCCAAACTGCTCTTTGATCGCCTTCAGGCGCGCAGCGGTATAGCTAATCACCTCTTCCCAGCTGACAGGCTGCAGCTTGCCGCCCTTCTCGTAGCGGATCATCGGCTGCGTAAGACGAGGGGTCAGCAGCTTGGTGTCGTTAAGAAAATCCCAGCCGTAGTAGCCTTTCAGGCAGAGTTCGTTTTGGTTAGTCACGCCCTCGGCCGCTTCGGCGCGAATGATTTTGTTGTTCTCGACGACCAGTTTCAGTTTGCAGCCTGCGCCACAGTAAGGGCAGACGCTGGTAATTTTTTTCATCAGTAACAGACCTGTTAAAAGTTGAAATGCATAGGGATTAGAAGGTCAGGGCCGCAGGGGCATCTAACGCAGCGCGGCGACGTTTTTCCGCGCTCATTTGTTCCAGCCGGTTACGGTCAACGCACAGAATGGCGTTGGTCGGACAGGCTTCCAGACAGGCCGGGCCAGCCTCGCGGTGGTAGCAAAGGTCACATTTGTTGGCCTCGGCTTTTTCCGCCATCACGTTCAGCCCGGCACCGCTGTTGCGAATCACCGGCCGCACGACGACCTCCATCGCGCCATAAGGGCAGGCGACGACGCAGGTTTTGCAGCCGATGCAGCGTTCCTGCATCACGTGCACAAAGCCCTGGTCCCGGCTGATGGCGCCGTTAGGGCAGACGTTCGCGCAGGGCGCGTCCTCGCACTGGCGGCACATGGTGGCCGTAGATACGTTCACGCCTTTGATGACGTGAATGCGCGGCAAGAAAGTTTGTGGGGTCAGCGCCGAGCAGTCCTGGTTCTCCTGGTGGGAGACGACGCAGGCCACCTCACAAGTGCGACAGCCGATGCATTTGCTCGAATCGGCAATGATGAAGCGGTTCATCATAAACTCCTGCAATAAGTGTGTTATCGCAGGGGCTTATTCACAAACCGTGCCAGAAATTAAAAACCAATAATTTCAATGCATTGAATTGAAAGGATCAATAAAAGTAGATGACATCGACACTAATGACGATGTCATTAGTGACTTACAGACCTTCTGTTTCTTCCGCCGTCAGCTGGGCATACCCACCGTAACCGGACCACGTCGCCAGCCGCTGGTAAACCTGCTCCACTGCCGCTTTCACCGCCTCCGTCATCGGATAGTAAAAACCGACGATATCCGGCTGAATGCCAAGGAACACCACTTCGCCGACATCCTCTTGAAGCTGATCGACCAGATAATTAAGCGGCATGTTGTGGGTGGTCATCATAAACATCTCGGCGATGTCGTCCGGGTCGATGACGCGGATCTCGCCGGGATTGAGCATCATGTCGGTGGCATCGACAATCAGCAGCAGTTCCGGGCGCAGTTCGCGGATGGCAACCACGTCGTTTTCCGGCGCGCTGCCGCCGTCGATCACCACCCAGTCCCCCTGCGGAGAAGCCTGACACTTCTCGGCCAGCAGCGGGCCAGCCCCATCGTCACCCATCATGCTGTTGCCTACGCAAAGCAGTACCTTAGTCATAGCGTCTCCTTACCATCAGGTAGATGGCGGGTTCTTGTTGAATGGCCTGCAGCATGTCGAGCAGCGCCTGGCTCCAGCCCTGCTGTTCAGCCGTTTGCGTCGGCTTAGCGGCATCAAACGCGCGGGCCAGCATCACCACGTGGTTCTGATCGATAACGATTTCACCGTAGCGCGGCACGCCGTTCATTTTGCGCCGGGCCTCGCCGTCGGCCTCAAGCGTAGCTATCCACGCCTGATAAGCTTCAAGCGGGCAAACCAGGCTCTCTTTCAGGCAGTCGATCACCCCCAAATGGTGGCCAATCGCCAGGCTGTAGTAGACCACCTGCTGGGCGTCAGCCGGGGTGTTGTCGTTCTCGTCGACAAACTTGCGGCTGAGCTGACAGAACACCACCGACTCGCTCATTACGCGCGCTCCTGATGAACCAGATGCTCAAGGTTAGTGACGATTTCCGTCAGGCGTGGGTCGTTTTCCGCGCTCAGCCACTGCTGAACAGCATCGCCTCCGGCCGTCAGGTTTGTCATGTAGCTGTCGGCAATCTGGCGACCATAGCGGTAACCGGCCAGGCGACGAGCGGCGCGGTCAATGCGCACGCGCAGCGGCTGCACCATATCCGGATGCAGGATTTTTGCCGGTTCTACGTCCAGCTCGCTTGCCGGGCGGGCGTGAATTTTTTGCTCCAGCAGGCCAAGCGCCATCGCGAAGCCGTACAGCGTGGCGGCTGGGGTTGGCGGGCAGCCAGGGATGTAAACGTCGACCGGTACGATTTTGTCGGTGCCGCCCCACACGCAGTAAAGGTCGTGGAAAATCCCACCGCTGTTGCCGCAGGCACCGTACGAGATGCAGATTTTAGGATCGGGTGCCGATTCCCAGGCACGCAGCGCCGGAGAGCGCATCGCGCGGGTTACCGCGCCGGTAAACAGCAAAATATCGGCATGGCGCGGTGACGGAACAACTTTAATGCCAAAACGTTCTGCATCGAACAGCGGCGAAAGCGTAGCGAAAATCTCGATTTCACAGCCGTTACAGCCGCCGCAGTCCACGCGGTAAACGTAGGCGGAGCGTTTGATGTTTTTCAGCAGCGACGCCTTCATGCTGGCGATAGATTCGTCCACCGTCATCGGCACCGGAATGCCATTGTGGTCGCGCGGCCCCAGTAGGTTACTCATTAGCTGGCCTCTCTCATCTGACGGCTAAAGTCGATCCGGTCGGACGACACCAGGCTTTGCTGGCGCTTGCAGTCCGGGCAGGTTTCAAATGCCCCACGGCGGCTTTCCGCGCGGGAATCGCCGTTGTGCTCAAGCAGCGCAATGGCGTAGTCGATCTCTTTTTGCACGGCGAACGGACGGCCACACTCGCGGCAGTTGCACAGCGGGAAGCTGGCCTGCTGCAGGAAGTCGGCTTTATTCCATACCGCCAGCTCGTACTGCTGCGAAAGCTTGATGGCGGCAGTCGGGCAAACCTCTTCGCAGCGCCCGCAGAAGATGCAGCGCCCGAGGTTAAAGCTCCACTGCAGTTGCCCGGCGGCAAGATCGGTCTCAACGCTCAGCGCATTGGACGGGCAGGCGTTAACGCAGGCGGCACAGCCGATGCACTGCTGCGGGTTGTGTTCGGGCTTGCCGCGAAAATTCGGGTCCACGGCAATGGGCTGGAGCGGATAAGACTCGGTTGCAACGCCGCCCTTGATGGCTTTTTTGATGAAGTTAAACATGCGTTTTCCTTGTTTGCCTGGTCTTAGTGATTGACCCTCTCCCCGGCCCTCTCCCTGGAAGGGAGAGGGGGGAAAGCTAGCTCGATCCAGTTCCCTCTCCCCTTTGGGGAGAGGGTTAGGGTGAGGGGCTGCTCATCACCGACCAGACATCAAAATTATTTCAGCGGCGAATTGGTGCGCTCAATGCTGTAGCGCTCCAGCTCTTTGTACGGCACCACCTGGCTTTTCTTCTTGCGCACGTCCACCACCGTCATGCGGTCGGTGCAGGAGTAGCAAGGGTCAAGGCTGCCGATAATCAGCGGGGCATCTGACACCGTGTTGCCGCGCAGCATGTAGCGCAGCGTTGGCCAGTTGGCGTAGGTCGCCGCCCGGCAGCGCCAGCGGTAAAGCTTCTGGTTGTCGCCGGTCATGCTCCAGTGGATATCGTCCCCGCGCGGCGCTTCCGAGAAGCCAAGCGCAAAGCGGTTTGGAATGTAGGTAAAACCATCCACGGCGAGCGGGCCACCCGGCAGGTTATCCAGCCCGAAATCAATCATGTTCAGCGCGGTGAAGACTTCGTTGATGCGCACTTTCAGGCGGGAAAGCACGTCGCAGCCGTCGAGGCTGTGTACTTCCATCGGCAGCAGGCCGTAACCCACAAACGGGTGATCGGCGCGGGTATCGCGGGCGTGGCCGCTGGCGCGAACCATTGGGCCGACGTTGCTGAAGTCGCGGGCGATTTGCGGGTCAAGGCGGCCAATGCCCACGGTGCGCTGCTCGATGTTCGGCGTGCTCAGCAGAATATCTACCAGATCTTTCACTTCCCGACGCATCTGCTGGGCGAGCTGGCGGGTCTGGATCATGTCGTCTTTCAGCAGGTCGCGGCGGATGCCGCCGATCAGGTTCAGGCCGTAGGTTTTACGCGCCCCGGTCAGGATCTCCGCCATTTTCATCGACATTTCGCGCACCCGGAAGAACTGCATAAAGCCGGAGTCGAAGCCCACGAAGTGACAGGCCAGGCCGAGGTTCAGCAGGTGGCTGTGCAGGCGCTCAACCTCCAGCAGGATGGCGCGAATCATCTGCGCACGTTCCGGCACCACAATACCCATCGCGTTTTCGACCGAGGTGGTATAGGCGGTGCTGTGGGCGAAGCCGCAAATGCCGCACACGCGGTCGGACAGGAAGGTGACTTCGTTGTAGCCCATGCGGGTTTCCGCCAGCTTCTCCATGCCGCGGTGGACGTAGAACAGGCGATAATCGGCGTCGATAATGTTTTCGCCATCGACGAACAGGCGGAAGTGGCCCGGTTCGTCAGAAGTGACGTGCAGCGGGCCAATCGGCACCACGTTGTTCTTTTTCGTGCCCAGTTCGTTAATGAACTCGTAGGTCTCTTTGTCGGTGGTCGGCGCCGGGCGCTGGCGGTAATCCATGCTGTCTTTACGCAGCGGATAAAGATCGTCCGGCCAGTCGTCCGGCAGCACCAGGCGGCGTTCATCGGGCAGGCCAACCGGCTGCAGGCCGTACATATCGCGGACTTCGCGCTCGCCCCAAACGGCGGCAGGCACACGAGGCGTGACGGACGGGAACTCCGGTTTGTCGGCGTCTACTTCCACACGCACGGTGATCCAGCACTTCACGCCGCTTTCCATCGACAGCACGTAATACACCGCATAGCTGCCGCACAGCTGGCGTTCATCGTTCCCAAACAGCACCGAAAGCCAGCCACCCTGCTGGTAGTAAAGCCATTCCACCACGTCCGGCAGCATGTTGAGCTTCACGGTGACGGTGATTTGATCTTTCGTCTGCCAGGCTTCGTCGAGCACGGCATTCGGGAATTGCTGATGCAGCGCGGCGAGATACTGTTGACCAATTTTTTCTTCAGACATCGATAAATTCTCTTAAATCACGCCGCCAGCAAGGAGACGAAGGCTAAAAAGGCAAAGCCAAAACCGGCCCAGGTAATGCGCGAGGTTTCCAGCATCCGCAGGCGCGCCATGCTGTTTTCAAACAGCGCGATAATCAGTACGCCCACCACCAGCTTGACGACGGCCAGCGCTACGGCGAGAACAAGTCCACCCCAGCTAAAGGCGCTCATTTGCCCCCACGGCAGGAACACGCCGACAAACATTTGCAGAACAACCAGCTGCTTGAGGGAAATACCCCACTTCAGCACCGCAAAACCCGCGCCGCTGTATTCAGACAGTGGCCCTTCCTGCAGCTCCTGTTCGGCTTCGGCAAGGTCAAACGGCAGCTTGCCCATTTCAATGAAGGTCGCAAAAGCGCAGGCGACGAAGGCCAGTATCAGCGTCAGGCTTTGCGCCACCGGCCAGGCGTGAATAGCCCCGGCGATATTGCTGATGTGCGTGCTGCCCGCAACCTGAGCGGCCACCCACAGGCTAAGCAGCAGAATCGGCTCGACCAGCACGCCGAGCATCGCTTCACGGCTCGCGCCAATCCCGGTGAACGGGCTGCCGGTGTCTAACCCGGCGATGGCGAAGAAGAAGCGGGCGATGGCGAACAGGTAAATTAAGGTGATCAGGTCACCTAATGACGGCAGCGGCGAGGCAATAGTCACCACCGGCAGCGCGGTGGCGATGGTCAGCATCACGCCAACCATCACGAACGGCATCAGGCGGAAAACCCAGCCGGACGCGGCGGGCGCCACGCTCTGGCGACCCAGCAGCTTGAACAGATCCCGGTATTCCTGCAGCACGCCGGGGCCACGGCGGTTATGCAGGCGGGCTCGCGTCACGCGGGTAATGCCGGACAGCAGCGGCGCGGCAAAAAACAGCGCCAGCGCCTGGATCAGGGCAAATAAAAACGTAGTCATATCAGTTCCTCAGGCAACCATCGCCACCAGTAAGACCGCCAGCTCAACCATCGCCAGGCGGCGGAACGTGCCGGACAGGCACTCGCACTGCCAGCCGGGCATCCATTTCCCAGGGTTCAGGGTGTGGCGCAGCTTAAGCAAAGGCGCGAACGCCGCTTTTACCGGCTGGGCAAAGCCCGTCGCGGTGATCACCATCGCCTGTTCATGGTCGTAGCCGCAGACCCATGCCGAGCCGCGAGAGCGGTTTGGCAGGCGCTCGCCACGGAAAACGATCGTCAAAATAAACGGCAGCAGCGGAGAGGCGACCAGCAGCAGCGTCATCATTGGCTGAGAAACAGCGGTATGCGCCGTTTGCAGCGGCAGCGGAACGGCGTGCTGAAGCAAAGGCAGCAGCCACGGCGAAGCCACACCGGCCACAACGCAGCACGCGGCCAGTAACGCTACGCTCACGTTCATCAGCCACGGCGCAGAGCTCGCGTTTTCTGCTTCTTTGGTACGCGGCGCGCCCAGGAAAGTGACGCCATAAACTTTCGCCATGCACATCACCGCCAGCGCGCCGGTAATCGCCAGCCCAACGGCCAGCAGCGGGCCGATAAAGCGGCCGACAAACAGCGGCAGGCTGCCGAGACGGAAGAATGACTGATAGATAACCCATTCCCCGGCAAAGCCGTTCAGCGGCGGCAACGCGGCCATCGCCATCAGCCCGACCAGCATCGCCAGCGAGATAACCGGCATGCGTTTACCGATCCCGCCCAGTTTCTCGATGTCACGGTGTCCGGTACGGAACCAAACCGCGCCAGCGCCGAGGAACAGCGTGGTTTTAAACAGGCTGTGGTTGAACAGGTGATAAAGGCCGCCGGTCATGCCCAGCGCCACCAGCACCGGCTCATTCAGCGCGATACCGATCAGGCCGCAGCCCAGGCCCAGCAAAATAATGCCGATGTTTTCAAGGGAGTGATAAGCCAGCAGGCGGTTGATGTTGTGCTCCATCAGCGCGTAAAGCCCGCCGATAAACGCCGTGATCATGCCGACCACCACCACCAGCACGCCCCACCACAGCGGCAAAACGTTGCTGATAAGCGAGAAGCACATGATGCCGTACAGGCCAATCTTCAACACCACGGCGGAGAACAGCGCGGCTGCCGGAGCAGAGGCATTCGCATGCGCCTGCGGCACCCAGCCGTGCAGCGGAATAATCCCGGCCAGCAGCCCAAAGCCGAGCAGCGCGAGGATCAGCACCGGCGTAGGCAGCGGCGCACCGGCGACAAGATGGCGCAGTTCGCCGTAGCCCAGGGTGCCGTAGCGCTGCCACATCAGCCAGCAGGCGATGACCAGCAGCGCGGTGCCGAGGCGGCCCAGCGCAAACCACAGCTGCCCGGACTTCTGGCAGCCGGTCAGGAAGTAGCCTGCCAGAGAGATGATTTCCGCCATCGCCACCAGGGTGACGAAGTTGTCGGCCACCAGCGCCGCCACGCTAGCCGCCAGGATTAAATTAATCAGCAGGCCGTTGGCTTTTATTTCAGGATGACGATGCCACGCGCAGTTAAACAGGGAGATGAACAGGCCGCTGAGCGCCACGGTGACCAGCCAGACGCCGTTAAAGGCGTTAAGCTGAAGGTGCCAGTGCCAGATTTGCGCGTCGCCGTTAAAGCCCAGCAGCGCCTGAGCGCCCGCGACCAGCAAAAGCACCGAGCTGATTGCGCCGCCAACGCCGGCGAAAAATCCGCTAATCGGCTTAGAAAATGCCAGAACTCCGGCTAACACGGCGCTAACGACAAACCCCAAAAGCGCCCAGTGAATCAGTAGAAAAGCATTCATTTTCTCGCCTCTGGCTGGGTAAACAGGGTCAGGTCGCCGAGCGACGCACCAAGCGTCAGCTCACGCTTACGTTTGCTGGCCTGGGCGATGTCTTTGTTGTCGATAAGGCGCAGCGCCTTGGTCGGGCAGGTGCGAACGCAGGCCGGGCCGTTTTCATCGAAGCTGCACAGGTCACATTTGACCGCGATAGCGCGAACGCCGGGCACCCAGTCGAGCAGCGGGCTAACGCGAGCCGGGGCCGGAGGTGCAGGCGGCGCTTTCGGGCTGTTAACGTTGGCGGGAATATGCAGCGGGCGGCTGCCGGAGAATTCAATGGCGCCGAACGGGCAGGCAATACCGCAAAGTTTGCAGCTTACGCACAGGCTTTCATTCAGCTGTACGGCCCCGTCCACGCGGGTAATAGCGTTAACCGGGCAAACCCCGGCGCAGGGTGCGTCTTCGCAGTGGTGGCACATCTGCGGCGCAGATTCATTCAGGTTGCGCATGACTTTCAGGCGCGGCAGGGACTGCAGGCCGTGCAGACGGTGCGTCTCGGCGCAGGCCGCTTCGCAGGTATGGCAGCCCATACACAATTTTGAGTCAGCGATTACAAAACGGTTCACCAGCTCTTCCTCAGGTGACGATCGTCATTTTTGACGAAAACATGCCGAAAAGCTGCCGGTTCGACAGTTCTCGACACCCCAAATCTCTTCATGCCACGGCGGACTGCTGAAGCAGCGTCATGGACAGCGGGGTGTTTTGCTGCACGGCCAGATAAAGGCTGTCGTACACCGGGCGGATAAGCTCCAGGTAGTGGTCGAGCACTTTCTCGCGGTCGCGGTTGCTGATGGCGTTATCAATCAGCCCGTCATCGTCGATAGTCGCCTTTGCAATCAGCACCTTATCGCTGCCGTCACGCAGTTCGATGGCGTACTCGATGGTGTGGCTGTTAAAGCCTTCGGCGAGGTTGATTTGAATGACGAAGTGGTCAAACAAGAAGAAGCGCAGGCTTTCGTCCGGGTTGCAGCCCACGGCGTGATGCAGCTTCGCTTTCGATAAGGTGATCCCCTGAATCAGGGTGTTGCCGTAGTGATGCCACTGCGAAAGCAGGCGTTGGTGCTTGTCGGCGATATACTCGGCTTTCTCGCTCAGTTCCCAAATGTTCATGTTTTGTTCACTCTGTTAATGCTTGTCCCTCCGTAAGGCACATTTCGTGCCATGTTTTTAATTAATTGTATTTAAATGCTTTTTCGTTAAATGGTTGGCGGAAAAATGACGGGTGACGTGTCATTTCGTCATCTTTGACTTTTCGTGTCGGGATTTTTTTACCCTCACCCTAACCCTCTCCCTGGGAGGGAGAGGGAATAAAAAGCAGGGCTGGAGAACCCTCTCCCTGCAAGGGTGAGGGGATAAATCATTCCCTTTCCTTTAAAGAATTCTCCCTCGCCCCTTCGGGGAGAGGGCCGGGGTGAGGGGCAAAAAAAGGCCTGGCACCGTCTTTGCATTACCAGCCCCAGTTAACCCCGGAGGCCCCATGCACGAAATCACCCTTTGCCAGCGCGCAGTCGAACTTATCGAAAGCCATGCCCGCCAGAACAACGCCCGCCGCGTCACCGGCGTCTGGCTGGAAGTCGGCGCCTTCTCGTGCGTGGAAACCAGCGCCCTGGAGTTTTGCTTTGATCTGGTCTGCCGCGGCACGCTGGC
Organism: Cedecea selenatireducens; assembly: GCF_042138895.1. Taxonomy (NCBI): domain Bacteria; kingdom Pseudomonadati; phylum Pseudomonadota; class Gammaproteobacteria; order Enterobacterales; family Enterobacteriaceae; genus Cedecea; species Cedecea selenatireducens. The sequence continues at coordinate 82,872 of NZ_JBHIKW010000013.1, forward strand.
GGAAGGCTGCGAGCTTCATGTCCACCAGCAGGAAGCCGAATGCTGGTGCCATGACTGCCAGCAGTTCGTCACGTTGCTGACCCAGCGCGTGAAGTGCTGCCCCAACTGTAACGGCAGCAACCTGCGCATCGTGGCGGATGACGGCATGCAGATTAAGCGTCTGGAAATCGATCAGGAGATAGCTCATGTGTAGCACTTGCGGTTGCGGTGAAGGCAACCTGTATATTGAAGGGGACGAGCGTAATCCTCACTCAGGCTTTCGCAGCGCCCCGTTTGCCCCGGCGGCACGCCCGCTGCAGCAGATAACCGGCGTCAAGTTCGCCCCGACGGCCGACGAGCAGGGCGACCTGCATTACGGCCACGGCGCGGCGGGCACCCACGCGCCGGGCATGACGCAGCGCAAAATGCTGGAGATTGAGCTGAACGTGCTGGATAAAAACAACCAGCTCGCCGCCCATAACCGCGAACGCTTTGCCAGCCAGAATCAGCTGGTGCTGAACCTGGTGTCCAGCCCCGGCTCAGGCAAAACTACCCTGCTCACCGAAACGCTAAAACGTCTGAATACTAAAGTGCCGTGCGCGGTTATCGAAGGCGATCAGCAAACGGTGAACGACGCGGCGCGCATCCGCGAAACCGGGACGCCGGCCATTCAGGTGAATACCGGTAAAGGCTGCCACCTTGATGCCCAAATGATCCGCGATGCCATGCTGCGCCTGCCGCTTGAGCAGGACGGCGTGCTGTTTATCGAAAACGTCGGCAACCTGGTCTGCCCGGCGAGCTTTGATTTAGGCGAACGCCACAAGGTCGCGGTGCTGTCGGTCACGGAAGGGGAAGACAAGCCGCTCAAATACCCGCATATGTTCGCCGCCGCGTCATTGATGCTGCTGAACAAAATCGATCTGCTGCCGTACTTGCAGTTCGACGTCAACAAATGCCTGGCCTTTGCCCGCGAGGTCAATCCGGACATCAAAATTATTCTGGTTTCTGCGACCAGCGGCGAAGGAATGGACGAGTGGCTTAGCTGGCTGGAGGCGGAACGATGTGCATAGGCATTCCCGGCCAGATAGTCGAGCGGCTGGCCGACGGTAGCGCAAAAGTGGACGTCTGCGGCGTACAGCGCGACGTGAATTTAACCCTGGTCGGCGACGCCGCCGTGGGGCAATGGGTGCTGGTCCACGTCGGGTTTGCCATGAGCATCATTGATGAAGCCGAAGCGCGCGACACGCTCGATGCCCTGCAAAACATGTTCGAGGTGGAGCCGGACGTCGGCGCCCTGCTCTACGGCGAGGAGCATCGCTGATGCGCTATGTCGACGAATACCGAGATCCGGAACGCGTGATGCAGCTGATTGAGACGCTGAAAGTACGCGCCCCGCTGCTGGACTACACGGCAGCCCGCCCGTTGCGCATCATGGAGGTTTGCGGCGGCCATACCCACGCTATTTTTAAATTCGGCCTCGACCAGCTGCTGCCGGAAAACATCGAGTTTATCCACGGCCCAGGCTGCCCGGTTTGCGTGCTGCCGATGGGGAGAATCGACAGCTGCATTGAGATAGCCAGCCATCCGAAGGTGATTTTCTGCACCTTTGGCGATGCGATGCGCGTGCCGGGAAAAAACGGTTCGCTGATGCAGGCGAAGTCGCGTGGCGCGGACGTCAGGGTGATTTACTCACCAATGGACGCGCTGACTCTGGCACGTCAAAACCCGGAACGGAAAGTGGTGTTCTTCGGGCTCGGCTTTGAAACGACTATGCCCGCCACGGCGATTACCCTGCAGCAGGCAAAGTCGCAGGGCATCGATAACTTCTATTTCTTCTGCCAGCACATCACGCTGATCCCGACGCTGCGTAGCCTGCTTTCCCAGCCCGATAACGGCATCGGCGCTTTCCTCGCGCCGGGGCACGTCAGCATGGTGATTGGCACCGAAGCCTATGACTTTATCGCCTCTGAGCACCAGCGGCCGCTGGTTGTAGCCGGCTTTGAGCCGCTCGATCTGCTGCAGGGCGTGCTGATGCTGGTGGAGCAAAAAATCCAGCAGCACAGCGAGGTAGAAAACCAGTACCGCCGCGTAGTGCCGGAAGAAGGCAACAGGCTTGCACAAAAAGCGATAAGCGAAGTGTTTACCGTACGCGGCGAAGCCGAATGGCGCGGCCTGGGGGTTATCAGCGATTCCGGCGTCCAGCTCACCGAAGCGTACCGTCAGTTTGACGCCGAAGACCATTTCCAGCCCAAACCTCAGCGTGTTTACGACGACCCAAACGCCCGCTGCGGCGACGTCCTTACAGGGCGCTGCAAGCCGCAGCAATGCCCGCTGTTCGGCAGCGGCTGCAACCCGCAAAACGCTTTCGGCGCGCTGATGGTCTCCTCCGAAGGAGCCTGCGCGGCGTGGTATCAGTACCGTTCTCAGGAGTGTGAAGTATGAAAACCGTTGAGCTGGCCCACGGCAGCGGCGGCCAGGCGATGCAGCAGCTGATCGCCAGCCTGTTTATGCAGGCCTTCGATAACCCCTGGCTCGCAGAGCAGGAAGATCAGGCCCGACTTTCCCTGGCGGAGCTTACCGCCGGCGGCGACCGGCTGGCATTTTCCACCGACAGCTACGTTATTGACCCGCTGTTTTTCCCCGGCGGCGACATCGGCAAGCTGGCCGTGTGCGGTACGGCGAACGACGTCGCGGTGAGCGGCGCTACGCCTCGCTGGCTGTCGTGCGGATTTATTCTCGAAGAAGGCTTGCCGTTTGAAACGCTTGAGCGCGTGGTCACCAGCATGGCAAACGCCGCCCGTGCGGCAAATATCGCCATCGTGACCGGCGACACCAAAGTGGTGCCTCGCGGCGCGGCGGACAAACTGTTTATCAACACTGCCGGGATCGGCGCTATTCCTGTCGGCATCAACTGGGGCACGGCTCAGATTAAAACCGGGGATTTGCTCATCGTCAGCGGCACGCTCGGCGACCACGGTGCAACCATCCTTAATTTGCGCGAGAAGCTTGGCCTGGACGGCGATCTACAGAGCGACTGCGCGGTGCTGGCGCCGATGATTGCCCCACTGCTTCATATTCCCGGCGTAAAAGCCTTGCGGGACGCCACGCGCGGCGGCGTAAACGCCGTTCTGCATGAGTTTGCAGACGCCAGCGGCTGCGGCATGGAAATCAGCGAAAACCAACTGCCGCTGAACCCGGCGGTGCGCGGAGTTTGCGAGCTGCTTGGGCTGGATGCGTTAAATTTTGCTAATGAAGGCAAGCTGGTTATCGCCGCTTCCCCCGAGTCTGCCCCTGCGGTTCTACACGCTTTGCAGCAGCATCCCTGCGGCAAACAGGCCACGATCGTAGGTGAGGTCGTGGAGCGTAAAGGCGTGCGCGTGACGGGGCTTTACGGCGTAAAACGCACCCTCGACCTGCCGCACTTTGAACCCTTACCGCGCATTTGTTGACCTGCGCCAGTACGCAATCACCTCACGCCGACTAAACTTAAAAAATATTTATATTAATAAAATCTTTTAGCCCTGCGCCCGCCGCGGGGCATTTCAATGGAAAGCAAACATGTCATACACGCCGATGAGCGATCTCGGGCAGCAGGGGTTATTTGATATTACCCGTACGCTGCTGCAGCAGCCCGATCTCAACGAACTCGCCAGCAGCCTGACGCAGCTGGTGAAACAGGGCGCGCTGGCCGATCGCGTAAATATCCTGCTTTACCATCCCCAGCACCAACGGGTGAGTTTTTACGGTAAGGATAAACACGGCAAGGGACTGCACTACGAAGATGAAATGGCGCTGGCCAACGGCCCGGTGCGCCGCATGCTGTCGCGCCCGGAGGCGCTAATTTGCAGCCAGCAGGAGTTTGATGAAACCTGGCCGCAAATGGCGAGCCTTGATTTGTACGCCCCTTTTGGCCGCTACGGCCTGCTGCCGCTGGCTTCAGAAGGCAAGATTTTCGGCGGCTGCGAATTTATTCGCGACAGGACGGATGCCTGGACCGAAAAAGAACTTAACCGACTTTACACCCTGGCGCAGATCGTAGGCCTGGTGACCGAGCAGATCCAAACCCGCCTTAACTCGAGCCACGATCATCAGCTGCTGTGCCGCGAACGCGACGACTTTCGCATTCTGGTGGCCGTCACCAACGCCGTGCTGTCGAAGCTGGATCTGGACGAGCTGATAAGCGAGATTGCCCGCGAAATTCACTACCACTTCGCCATTGATTCCATCAGCATTGTGCTGAAAAGCAGCCGCAAGTCGCGGCTCACGCTCTACTCCACCCACTTTGTTGATGAAGCCTCGCCGATTCACGATCAGAGCGATGTCCTTGAGACCGGCACCCTTTCGGAGCGGGTCTTTAAAAGCGGCGAGATGCTGCTGCTCAACCTTTGCCCCGGCGACAAGCTGGCACCGTATGAGAGGATGCTGCTCGAGATGTGGGACAACAAACCGCAGATGCTTTGCCTGCTGCCGCTGAAGTTTGGCAACAATATGCTGGGCGTGCTGAAGCTTGCCAGGTGCAGCGAACAGGGCTTTACGCCGGCCAACCTGAAGCTGCTGCGCCAGATTGCCGAACGTATCGCGATTGCGGTGGATAACGCCCTTGCCTATCAGGAAATCAACCGCCTGAAAGAAAACCTGGTGGATGAAAACCTCTATCTCACCGAGCAAATTAATAACGTCGACAGCGATTTTGGCGAAATTATCGGCCGCGGCGAGGCGATGTCTATCGTGCTCAAACAGGTAGAGATGGTCGCCAGCAGCGACAGCACCGTGCTGATCCTCGGCGAAACCGGCACCGGTAAAGAGCTGATTGCCCGCGCGATCCATAACCTGAGCGAGCGCAACGGCCGCCGGATGGTGAAGATCAACTGCGCCGCAATGCCCGCCGGGCTGCTGGAGAGCGATTTGTTCGGCCACGAGCGTGGGGCGTTTACCGGAGCCAATAATCAGCGAATCGGCCGCTTTGAGCTGGCGGACAAAAGCTCGCTGTTCCTGGACGAAGTCGGTGATATGCCGCTTGAGCTTCAGCCCAAGCTGCTGCGCGTGCTGCAGGAGCAGGAATTCGAGCGCCTCGGCAGCAATAAAGTCCAGGAAGTGGACGTGCGCCTGATAGCCGCCACCAACCGTAACCTGAAAGAGATGGTGGCCGACCGCGAGTTCCGCAGCGACCTTTACTATCGGCTGAACGTTTTCCCTATCACCCTGCCGCCGCTGCGCGAGCGCCCGGAGGACATCCCTCTGCTGGTGAAATCCTTCACCTTTAAAATCGCCCGCCGCCTGAACCGCAACATCGACAGTATTCCGGCGGAAACGCTGCGCGCCCTGAGCCGCATGGAGTGGCCGGGTAACGTGCGTGAGCTGGAAAACGTGATTGAGCGCGCCGTGCTGCTGACGCGCGGCAACGTGCTGCATCTTTCGCTGCCGGAGGTGGACTACCATCCGTCAGTTGAGCGAACGCTGTCTGGCCTCGCCAGTGAAGAGATACGTGAAGATGAAGACGAGTATCAGCGCATCCTGCGCGTGCTGAAAGAGGCAAACGGCGTCGTTGCCGGGCCTCGCGGCGCGGCTCAGCGTTTAGGGCTGAAGCGCACCACGTTACTTTCGCGGATGAAGCGTCTGGGGATTGATAAAGACGCGCTTTAGCCGGAAACTGGGCATAACCCTACATTTTTTGTCTGGAACCTGAATCATGGCAATTATTCCCAAGAACTATACGCGGCTGGAAAGCGGCTACCGCGAAAAGGCGCTGAAGCTTTTCCCGTGGGTGTGTGGCCGCTGCTCCCGCGAGTTTGTGTATTCCAATCTGCGCGAGCTGACCGTTCATCATATGGATCACGATCATACCAATAATCCGGAAGATGGCAGCAATTGGGAGCTTTTATGCCTGTATTGCCACGATCATGAGCATTCGAAATACACCGAAGCAGACCAGTACGGCTCGAGGGTGATTGCCGGCGAGGATGCGCAAAAGGACGTGGGCGAAGCGACCTATAATCCATTTGCCGACCTGAAAGCGATGCTGAACAAGAAGTAGTAAGCGCTATCCGTTGAGAGGGAGTCACTTCCCTCTAAACGAAATCATTTCACCTTCTCCCTTCATTTTTTCCTGCTGCTGCCGATAACTTATACAAGCATTCACTCCGTACGGTTGGGTTCTGAGGCCGGGTTATCACTTGAGGTTAAAATGGATAGTTTTCAGAAAGATATCGATGAAAGGGCCAACCTGGCGTTATCCAACAAGTTCGAGCTGCTGCTGTTCCGCTTAGGCACAGGCCAGCACGACAGCAAGTCCGAGCTGTACGGCATCAACGTCTTTAAGCTGCGTGAAATTGTGCCCATGCCGAAGATTAACCGTGCCGCAGGCATGGAGTCGCCGCTGCTGGGGATGGCCAATATTCGCGACCAGATTATCCCGGTCATCGACCTTCCCGCCGTGACCGGCTGCACGCCTAAGACTGGCTTAAATTTATTACTGATCACCGAATACGCCCGCAGCACCCAGGCTTTTGCCGTGGAGTCCGTGGAGAATATTATTCGCCTCGACTGGAGCCAGGTGCACGCCGCCGAAGCCGGGGTCAGCAGCCGCAATATCACCAGCATCGCCAATATTGACGATCCGCTGACCGGTAAAGACCTGGCGCTGGTGCTGGACGTGGAGCAGATCCTCTATGACATCATCCCGTCCGGGAGAGATGTGAACATTGCCGCGATTGAAGAGAAAACCTATACCCTGAAGCCGGGCGCGGTGGCTATCGTTGCCGAAGATTCCAAAGTCGCGCGTTCGATGCTGGAGCAGGGCCTGAAGGGGATGGGCATTCCGGCCATCATGCACGCCACCGGCCTGGAGGCCTGGGAAAAAATCAAAGCTATTGCCGCCGATGCCAAAGCTTCCGGCACGCCGATAACCGATAAAATCGGCCTGGTGCTGACCGATATCGAGATGCCGGAAATGGACGGTTTTACCCTGACCCGCAACATCAAAACCGAGCCAACGCTTAAGCATATCCCGGTGGTGATTCACTCCTCGCTTTCCGGCAGCGCCAACGAAGATCACGTGCGTAAAGTCGGTGCCAACGGCTACGTTGCGAAGTTCGACGTGGTCGAGCTTTCTGCCGTGATCCACAAAGCGCTGGAAGACGCCGCCCGTCAATAATAAAGATTCCGGCTCTGCCTAAAGGTGGAGCCGTTATGCCTCTTTTTATTCCCCCGTCATGCTCGGGTAACACGTTTCACTTACCCTCAGCACAAAGCTTTTTACCCGCTGCGTTATAGCCGTAAGCCGTGGTTTCATGAAGAAAAGTTATAACCACACGCTAAGTACGGCATTGATAAACATTTTCAATATCATTTAATTAACTATAATGAACCGACTGATTACGCGGCGTTAACAGCACTACAGCCGCTCTACGTTAATGGAGACGATGAATATGAGCTATACACTGCCATCCCTGCCTTACGCTTACGACGCGCTGGAACCGCATTTCGATAAAGAAACCATGGAAATCCACCACAGCAAACACCACCAGGCCTACGTTAACAACGCGAACGCCGCGCTGGAATCCCTGCCTGAGTTTGCCAGCCTGTCTGCTGAAGAGCTGATTACCAAACTGGATCAGCTGCCTGCTGATAAGAAAACCGCGCTGCGTAACAACGCCGGCGGCCACGCTAACCACAGCTTCTTCTGGAAAGGCCTGAAAAAAGGCACCGAGCTGAAAGGTGACCTGAAAGCCGCTATCGAGCGTGATTTCGGCAGCGTTGACGCGTTCAAAGCTGAGTTCGAAAAAGCTGCAGCTACCCGTTTCGGCTCCGGCTGGGCGTGGCTGGTGCTGAAAGGCGACAAACTGGCCGTAGTGTCTACTGCAAACCAGGACAGCCCGCTGATGGGCGAAGCTATCTCCGGCGCTTCCGGCTTCCCGATTGTGGGCCTGGACGTTTGGGAACACGCTTACTACCTGAAATTCCAGAACCGTCGCCCGGACTACGCAAAAGAGTTCTGGAACGTGGTTAACTGGGACGAAGCAGCAGCCCGTTTCGCCGCTAAAAAATAAGGTTGCAATACGACCTTAGAGAAGCGAGCCTGATGGCTCGCTTTTTTTATGTCCGTAGCACAACGCAGGGAGTCGCTTATGCACCGCTATCCGCTTCAGGTTTACGCTGGCCAGATTCGTGATTACGAAGGGAGCCGGCCCAGCGCCATCGCCAAGGTTCAGGTGGACGGCGAGCTTCGCTTAACCGAGACTGGGCTTGAGGGCGATCAACAGGCGGAGAAGGTGATTCACGGCGGGCCAGACAGGGCGCTGTGCCACTATCCGCGCGAGCATTATCAGCATTGGGCGCAAATCTTCCCGGATAAGGCGGATCTGTTTAATGCCCCGGCCTTCGGCGAAAACCTGTCTACGCAAGGGATGACGGAAAAGAACGTCTATATGGGCGATATTTACCGCTGGGGTGAGGCGCTGATTCAGGTGACCCAGCCTCGCTCGCCGTGCTTTAAGCTTAACTACCATTTTGGCGTAGAGGATATGGCGGCACGGATGCAGGAAGCAGGCTACTGCGGCTGGCTTTATCGCGTGATTCTGGCGGGGAGCGTTTCTGCCGATGCGCCGCTGGAGCTGGTTTCACGCGTTAGCGACGTGACGGTGGCAGAAGCTATCGCCATTGCCTGGCATATGCCGTTTGATGATTCGCAATATCATCGGCTTTTGTCGGCGGCTGGGTTGTCGGTGAGCTGGAGCAGAACGATGCAGAAAAGGCGTATTTCAAGAAAGATAGAGGATAATTCGCGGCGTTTGCTCGGGAAGTAACTGCCCCTCACCCCAGCCCTCTCCCCAAAGGGGCGAGGGAGAAAAAAGATGTGCCGGCCCTCTCCCCAAAGGGGAGAGGGGGGAAAGAAGTGCACTTACTCTTTCGGGTCTTTACCCGCCAGCAGCTTGTCCAGCTCATCGCCGCCCACGTGACGGAAGTCCTGTCCCTTCACGAAGTAGAAGATGTATTCGCAGATGTTCTGGCAACGGTCACCGATACGCTCGATGGAACGGGCGCAGAACAGCGCGGTCAGCACGCTTGGAATGGTGCGGGAGTCTTCCATCATGTAGGTCATCAGCTGACGCACGATACCTTCATATTCCTGGTCAACTTTCTTGTCTTCGCGGTAGATACGTACCGCTTCATCCAGATCCATACGCGCGAAAGCGTCCAGCACGTCGTGCAGCATTTGCACGGTGTGGCGCCCCAGCGACTCGAGGCTGACCAGCAGTGGCTGGTGCTGCTGGGAGAATTTCTCCAGCGCGGTGCGGCAGATTTTATCCGCTACGTCACCAATACGTTCCAGCTCGGCGATGGTTTTGATGATGGCCATCACCAGGCGCAGGTCGCTGGCGGTTGGCTGGCGTTTGGCGATGATGCGCACGCAGGCTTCATCGATCGCCACTTCCATCATGTTGACCTTTTGGTCACCGGCGATAACGCGCTTCGCCAGCTCGCTGTCCTGGTTGTGCATCGCGGTGATCGCGTCGGAGAGCTGCTGTTCCACCAGCCCGCCCATCGTCATCACCTGAGTACGGATGTACTCCAGCTCGGCGTTGAACTGACCAGAAATATGTTTGTTTAAGTTGAGGTTATCCATCGCGCTCTCCAATCAACCGTAGCGGCCAGTAATGTAATCTTCGGTTTGTTTCTTCGCTGGCGTAGTAAACAGCGTATCGGTCTCGCTGAATTCGATCAGCTCGCCGAGGTACATAAACGCCGTGTGGTCAGAACAACGCGCCGCCTGCTGCATGTTGTGGGTCACGATCACTACGGTATAGTCTTCTTTCAGCTCGGTGATCAGCTCTTCAATACGCCCGGTTGAAATCGGGTCAAGCGCCGAACACGGCTCGTCCAGCAGCAACACTTCCGGGCGAATCGCGATCCCGCGAGCAATGCACAGACGCTGCTGCTGACCACCGGAGAGGCTGTAGCCGCTCTGGTGCAGTTTATCTTTAGTTTCGTTCCACAGCGCGGCTTTCGTCAACGCCCACTGTACGCGCTCATCCATGTCGCTCCGGGACAGCTTTTCAAACAGACGCACGCCAAAAGCGATGTTGTCATAGATGGACATCGGGAACGGCGTCGGCTTCTGGAAGACCATGCCGACTTTGGCACGCAGCAGGGCGATGTCCTGGCTCTGGGTGAGGATATTTTCCCCATCCAGCAGGATTTCGCCTTCTGCACGCTGCTCCGGGTAGAGCGAGTACATTTTGTTAAAGGTACGCAGCAGGGTGGATTTACCACAGCCTGACGGCCCAATGAAGGCGGTAACCTGGTTCTTCGCGATATCCAGATTGATGTTCTTCAGGGCGTGGAACTTACCGTAGTAGAAGTTCAGGTCACGAACCTGGATTTTGCCTGGGGCTAAATCAACCTTACTCATCTGTGTCTTAATCTCCGTCCGGCGCCGCGAGGGCCGCGCCGTAAAATTTAACCGTGTTTACTCTTCGAGAAAATCACGCGCGCCAGAATGTTCAGCAGCAGTACGCAGAGGGTAATGATCAGCACCCCCGCCCAGGCCAGCTGTTGCCACTCGGCAAACGGGCTCATAGCGAATTTGAAAATGGTCACCGGCAGGTTGGCGATAGGCTGCATCATGTCCGTGCTCCAGAACTGGTTGGAGAGGGAGGTGAAGAGCAGCGGTGCGGTTTCGCCCGCGATACGGGCAATCGCCAGCAGCACGCCGGTGATAATCCCGGAGACGGACGCTTTCAGCGTAATCGCGGAGATCATCTTCCATTTTGGTGTTCCCAGCGCGTAGGCCGCTTCGCGCAGGCTGTCAGGCACCAGTTTCAGCATGTTTTCGGTGGTACGAATGACGATTGGCACCTGCAGCAGCGCCAGCGCAATCACGCCTGCCCAGCCGGAGAAGTGTTCCATTTTCGCCACCACGATGGTGTAAACGAACAGGCCGACCACAATCGACGGCGCGGACAGAAGAATGTCGTTAATAAAACGAATCACTTCGGCCAGCGCAGATTTACGCCCGTACTCCGCCAGATAAATCCCGGCCATGATGCCCAGAGGCGTGCCGATAACCGTCGCCCACAGGATCAGCAGGCCGCTGCCCGCCAGGGCGTTCGCCAGGCCACCGCCCGCGGTATTTGGCGGAGGCGTCATTTCGGTAAACAGCGCCAGCGACATGCCGTCGATACCACGGGTCACCGTCGAGAACAGGATCCATACCAGCCAGAACAGACCGAACGCCATCGTCGCCATAGAGAGCGTCAGGGCAATGCGGTTTTTCATGCGGCGACGAGCCTGCATTTTACGGCGCGATTCAGCCAGCGCCGCGCTGCTTTGCATTTCCATCGTGGTCATGAGCGAGCCCCTTCGTTTTTCGCCAGGCGCATAATCATGAACTTAGAAATAGCCAGTACGATAAAGGTAATCACAAACAGGATTAAGCCAAGCTCCATCAGCGCGGCGGTATGCAGGCCAGACTCCGCTTCGGCAAATTCGTTAGCCAGCGCGGAGGTAATGCTGTTGCCCGGCATATACAGCGAGGCGCTGTCGAGCTGGTAGGTGTTACCGATAATAAAGGTCACCGCCATGGTTTCACCCAGCGCACGGCCAAGGCCGAGCATCACGCCGCCGATCACGCCATTTTTGGTGAACGGAAGAACGATGCGCCAGATAACTTCCCAGGTGGTGCAACCGATGCCGTAGGCCGACTCTTTCATCATCACCGGCGTTTGCTCGAAAACATCGCGCATTACGGAGGCGATGTACGGGATGATCATAATCGCAAGGATCACACCGGCGGCAAGAATACCGATACCAAACGCAGGGCCAGAGAACAGCGCGCCAACGATAGGCACGGCAGACAGCACGTCGCCTACCGGCTGCTGGAAGTAAGTCGCGAACAGCGGAGCAAAGATAAACAGGCCCCACATGCCGTACACGATACTTGGAATGGCCGCCAGCAGCTCAATGGCGATACCCAGCGGGCGCTTCAGCCAGCCAGGCGCAAGTTCTGTCAGGAACAGGGCGATACCAAAGCTCACCGGCACCGCAATCAGCAGCGCGATAAACGAGGTCACGAGGGTTCCGTAAATCGGCACCAGCGCGCCGAAGACTTCATTAGGGGCATCCCACTCTTTGGACCAGAGGAAGGAGAAGCCAAACTTCTCAATGCTCGGCAGCGAGGAGATAAACAGCGAGATGATAATCCCACCCAGCAGAAATAGCACAATCAGCGCAGCCAGTCTTACTAGCGCACTGAAAATTACATCGCCTTGTTTGCCGGGGGCTTTAAACGTCGGCTTAGTCACAGCCATAGCGTACTCTTCGTGGTTGCTGAATAAACCGGGGTAACATACCTGTTACCCCAGATTTTTGCACTTAGTACAGCGCCTTACCGGAGCTGTCTTTTACATTGGTCTTCCATGCAGCGCGAACTTGCTCAACCACAGAGGCCGGCAGCGTTGCGTAATCCAGGGCGTTAGCTTCTTTCGCGCCAGATTTGTATGCCCAGTCAAAGAACTTCAGCACTTCTGCGCCCTGCTCAGGGTTTTTCTGCTCTTTGTGGACCAGGATGAAGGTGGTGGAGGTAATTGGCCACGCTTCGTCACCTTTCTGGTTGGTCAGATCCTGTGCGAAGGATTTGCTCCAGTCAGCGCCTTTAGCCGCGTTAGCAAAGTTTGCTTCGGTCGGGCTAACCGGCTTACCGTCAGCGGACAGCAGCTTGGTGTAAGTCAGGTTGTTTTGCTTAGCGTAAGCGTATTCAACGTAGCCGATAGAGCCAGGCAGACGCTGTACGAAGGCCGCGATGCCGTCGTTACCTTTACCGCCCAGGCCGGTTGGCCAGTTAACGGTAGAGCCTGCGCCGATTTTGGTTTTCCACTCTTCGTTCACTTTAGCCAGGTAGCTGGTGAACACGAAGGAAGTACCGGAGCCGTCAGCACGACGAACAACCGCGATGTTCTGATCCGGCAGCTTGTGGCCTGGGTTCAGCTTAGCAATCGCCGGGTCGTTCCATTTTTTGATGGTGCCCAGGTAGATGTCACCCAGGGTTTTGCCGTCCAGCACCAGTTCGCCAGACTTGAAGCCCGGCAGGTTAACCGCCAGCACCACGCCGCCGATCACGGTAGGGAACTGGAACAGGCCTTCTTGCTGTAATTTGTCATCCGCCAGAGGGGCGTCAGAAGCGCCGAAGTCAACGGTGTTAGCAATGATTTGCTTCACGCCGCCGGAGGAACCGATACCCTGGTAGTTCACCTTGTTACCAGTTTCTTTCTGGTAGGTATCTGCCCACTTGGCATACACCGGCGCAGGGAAAGTTGCACCAGCGCCAGTCAGGCTTGCAGCTGCAAACGCAGTAGAAGCGCTCAGAGATAAGGTCGCGGCGACAACAGTTGCGACAGTGGTACGCATAACGTTCATAATGTCTCCTGCCAGATGTTCGTAAATTGTTGTTTAATTAAATACAGGGTAGAAAATAGGACAGTTTGGTGACAGTTAAATGTACGAATTATGACGGTTTTATGACAATGCAGACCTGCAATAATACCTAAGCCAAACCCACTTATTATTCGAATAAAAATCAAATAGTTAAACTCAACAAGCGGGCAATAAAAAAGCTGCCCGTAGGCAGCTTATTCTTCAACATTTATGACAACAGCTTATTCCACTGTTACCGATTTCGCCAGGTTACGCGGCTGGTCCACGTCGGTGCCTTTGATCAGCGCCACGTGGTAGGACAGCAGCTGCAGCGGCACGGTGTAGAAGATTGGGGCAATCACCTCTTCCACATGCGGCATCTCGATGATGTGCATGTTGTCGCTGCTGGTAAAACCTGCGTCACGGTCGGCAAAGACATACAGCTGGCCGCCGCGGGCGCGAACTTCTTCGATGTTGGATTTCAGTTTTTCCAACAGCTCGTTGTTCGGCGCCACAACGATAACCGGCATATCAGCGTCGATCAGCGCCAGCGGGCCGTGCTTCAGCTCGCCGGCCGCATAGGCTTCGGCGTGAATGTAGGAGATCTCTTTGAGCTTCAGCGCGCCTTCCATGGCGATCGGGTACTGATCGCCACGGCCAAGGAACAGCGCATGATGTTTGTCGGAGAAATCTTCTGCTAATGCTTCAATGCGTTTGTCCTGGGACAGCATCTGCTCGATACGGCTTGGCAGCGCCTGCAGGCCATGCACGATATCTTGCTCAATCTTAGCGTCAGCACCCTTCAGACGGCTCAGCTTCGCCACCAGCATCAGCAGCACGGTGAGCTGGGTGGTGAACGCTTTGGTTGAAGCCACGCCGATTTCCGTGCCGGCATTGGTCATCAGCGCCAGGTCGGATTCGCGCACCAGAGAAGAGCCAGCCACGTTACAAATCGCCAGTGAACCAAGATAGCCCAGCTCTTTGGAGAGGCGCAGCGCCGCCAGGGTGTCCGCCGTTTCGCCAGACTGGGAAAGGGTGATCATCAGGCTGTTGCGGCGCACGGCAGATTTGCGGTAGCGGAATTCAGAGGCGATTTCGACATCACAAGGCACGCCGGCCAGCGATTCAAACCAGTAGCGGGAAACCATACCTGAGTTATAGGAGGTGCCGCAGGCTACGATTTGAATATGCTCGACCTGAGAGAGCATTTCATTGGCTTTTGGCCCCAGCTCCGTCAAATCCACTTCGCCGTGGCTGATACGCCCGGCAAGGGTGTTTTTGATGGCGTTCGGCTGCTCGTAGATCTCTTTCTGCATGTAGTGACGATAAATGCCTTTGTCGCCAGCGTCATACTGCAGATTAGATTCGATGTCCGGGCGCTTAACCTGCTCGCCTTTGGTATCAAAAACAGTGACCGCGCGGCGGGTCACTTCGGCGATATCGCCCTCTTCCAGGAAGATAAAGCGACGGGTCACCGGCAGCAGCGCCAGTTGGTCAGAAGCGATAAAGTTTTCGCCCATGCCCAGGCCAATCACCATCGGGCTACCGGAACGAGCGGCCAGCAGAACCTCCGGGTTACGGGTGTCCATGATAACGGTGCCGTAAGCGCCGCGAAGCTGTGGGATAGCACGAAGTACCGCCTCGCGCAGCGTGCCGCCCTGTTCCAGCTCCCAGTGCACCAGGTGAGCAATAACTTCGGTATCGGTCTGTGAAACAAACGTGTAGCCGCGAGATTGCAGCACTTCGCGCAGCGGTTCATGGTTTTCGATGATACCGTTGTGTACCACTACGATGTGGTCGGAAACATGTGGGTGAGCGTTAATTTCTGAAGGTTCGCCGTGCGTTGCCCAGCGAGTGTGAGCGATACCGGTCCCGCCATGCAGAGCGGTTTCTTCCGCGGCTTCCGCCAGCTTCTGCACCTTACCCAGACGGCGAAGACGGGTCATCTGACCTTTGTCGTCCACGACCGCCAGGCCCGCCGAGTCATACCCGCGGTATTCCAGACGACGTAGTCCTTCAAGAAGGATTTCAGCGATATCGCGTTGCGCTACTGCGCCAACAATTCCACACATAATTTTTAAGTCCTGATAATGGCGTTAGCCATGTGTTGTCGCTGACCTGTTTTTTCCGGTTTTCCGGAGCCCCGAGCCTTGTAGAGAGTGGGGTTATTTTTATGGTTACTGCCTTGGGGGGGAGGATTATGTTATCCCCTCACCCCGACCCTCTCCCCAAAGGGGCGAGGGAGAAAAACACCGCACCGAACGATCCCCTCTCTCCTGTGGGGAGAGGGTTAGGGTGAGGGGTATAAATCCGTTACTTTTTCTTCACCGGACGCTGCCAGCCCTGGATGTGCTTCTGTTTTACGCGACTGATCACCAGTTCATTTTCAGCCACGTCACGCGTGACGGTCGTCCCGGCACCAATCGTAACGCCACTTGCCACGGTAACCGGAGCCACCAGCTGGGTATCAGAGCCCACAAACACATCGTCACCGATAATGGTTTTATGTTTGTTTGCGCCGTCGTAGTTACAGGTGATTGTACCTGCGCCAATATTCACGTTGTCGCCAATTTCGGCATCACCGAGGTAGCTCAGATGGCCCGCTTTAGAGCCTTTACCCAGCCGCGCTTTCTTCATCTCGACGAAGTTGCCAACGTGAGCACCTTCCGCCAGTTCGGCACCAGGACGCAGGCGGGCAAATGGCCCGATGGTACAGGCGGCTTCAAGCGTCGCATCTTCGATAACCGTATATGGGCTGATTTCGCAGTCATCGCCGATAACCGCGTTTTTAATCACGCAGCCGGTCCCGATCTTCACGCGGTTGCCCAGCGTCACGCGGCCTTCCACAATGACATTAGTATCGATTTCAACATCGCGCCCGTGCGTTAATTCACCGCGCAGATCGAAACGAGCCGGATCGCGCAGCATCACGCCAGCCAGCAGCAGCTTATCGGCCTGTTCCGTTTGGAAGACACGTTCCAGACGAGAGAGCTGCAGGCGGTTATTTACGCCTTCGACTTCACTCAGGCGATCCGGATGAACGGCGGCGATTTCGCGCCCTTCTCCGTGGGCCAGGGCAATAATGTCCGTGATGTAGAACTCGCCCTGGGCGTTGTTGTTATCCAGCTTACCAAGCCAGCGCTTCAGGTCTGCGCCGTTAGCCACCAGAATCCCGGTGTTGATTTCGTTGATTTTACGCTGCTCTTCGCTGGCGTCTTTATGCTCAACGATGCCAACGACCTTGCCATTTTCCCGCGCAATGCGGCCATAGCCGGTAGGGTCGTCCAGCTTAACGGTCAGCAGGCCGATGCCACCCTGCGGTTTGGCTTCACGCAGGCGCTGCAAAGTCTCCACCGAGATCAGCGGCACATCGCCGTACAGCATCAGAATATCTTCGTCATCGGCAAAGAACGGGGCCGCCATCTGCATGGCGTGGCCGGTTCCCAACTGCTCAGCCTGCAGCACCCAGTTGAGGGCCTCATCGTTCAGGGTCTGTTTGAGCAGATCGCCGCCGTGGCCATACACCAGGTTAACCCGCTGGGCGCCTAATTTATTCGCGGCATCAATGACATGTTGAACCATTGGCTTCCCGGCCAGCGTGTGCAGCACCTTAGGAAGATCTGAGTACATGCGGGTCCCTTTGCCTGCGGCAAGGATAACCACGCTCATTGCGCTGTTTGACATACGTGTCCTGAATCTGTTTAGTGTGTGAAGTAAAGCGATTTAGCCTTGAAAATTCTACATATTTTGCACCAAAAAATACGTTGCTGCTAATTTAACCGCCATAATGTTATCTGAGTCTTTTATAGCAGTAACGGCGGCAGAATCCATGGGATTTAAGGTCAAAATGGTGCCAACACACCCCGCAGACCACGCTATCTCGCTGGTTTTACAATTATTTTGAAGGCGGAATAAAGTTGAAAGATAAAAAAAATGCCAGTCAGGTTTCCCGGACTGGCATTTGTCTTTTCAAGCAGGTAGTTACATCGCTTTTTTGGTTAACTCGATAACGCGCAGTTTGGCGATCGCTTTAGCCAGTTCAGCAGAAGCCTGAGCGTAATCCACGTCACCGTGGGAGCTATGCATGTGCTCTTCAGCTTTGCGTTTCGCTTCCAGGGCACGCGCTTCGTCGAGATCCTGGCCGCGAATCGCGGTGTCAGCCAGGACGGTTACGTTACCCGGCTGCACTTCCAGAACACCGCCGGACAGGTAGATAAACTCTTCATGTCCGTGCTGCTTAACGATGCGAATCATACCAGGCTTAATGGCGGTGAGCAGCGGCGCGTGGCCTGGGAAAATACCCAGCTCGCCTTCGCTACCCGTTACCTGGATCTTCTCGACCAGACCGGAGAACATTTGCTGCTCCGCGCTGACGACGTCCAGGTGGTAAGTCATAGCCATGTCACCCTCCGATTAGGCGTTAAAGTTTTTTCGCTTTCTCAACGGCTTCGTCGATGGAGCCAACCATGTAGAACGCCTGCTCTGGCAGATGGTCGTATTCGCCGTCCATGATGCCTTTAAAGCCACGGATGGTGTCTTTCAGCGAAACGTATTTGCCTGGAGAACCGGTAAAGACTTCTGCTACGAAGAACGGCTGAGACAGGAAGCGCTGGATCTTACGCGCACGTGCTACAACCAGTTTGTCTTCTTCGGACAGTTCGTCCATACCCAGAATCGCGATGATGTCTTTCAGTTCCTGGTAACGCTGCAGGATGGACTGAACGCCACGCGCGGTGTCGTAGTGCTCCTGACCAACAACCAGCGGATCCAGCTGACGGCTGGTGGAGTCCAGCGGGTCTACTGCCGGGTAAATACCCAGAGATGCGATCTGACGGCTCAGCGTAACGGTTGAGTCCAGGTGCGCAAAGGTGGTCGCCGGAGACGGGTCAGTCAAGTCATCCGCAGGAACGTAAACGGCCTGTACGGAGGTGATAGAACCGGTCTTGGTGGAGGTAATACGCTCCTGAAGAACACCCATCTCTTCTGCCAGCGTAGGCTGGTAACCTACCGCAGAAGGCATACGACCCAGCAGCGCAGATACTTCGGTACCGGCCAGGGTATAACGGTAGATGTTATCAACGAACAGCAGAACGTCGCGGCCTTCGTCACGGAATTTTTCCGCGATGGTCAGACCGGTCAGCGCTACGCGCAGACGGTTACCTGGTGGCTCGTTCATCTGGCCGTAAACCAGCGCTACTTTGTCCAGAACGTTGGAGTCGGTCATTTCGTGGTAGAAGTCGTTACCCTCACGAGTACGCTCACCCACGCCTGCAAACACGGAGTAACCGGAGTGCTCGATCGCGATGTTACGGATCAGCTCCATCATGTTTACGGTTTTACCTACGCCCGCACCACCGAACAGACCTACTTTACCGCCCTTAGCGAACGGACAAATCAGGTCGATAACTTTGATGCCGGTTTCCAGCAGTTCCTGAGAGCTGGACAGCTCTTCGTAGGAAGGTGCTGCACGGTGAATCGCCCAACGGTCTTCTTCGCCGATGTCGCCTTTCATGTCGATCGGCTGACCCAGCACGTTCATGATACGGCCAAGGGTCGCTTTACCTACCGGGACTTCGATCGGGTGCTCGAGGTCTGTCACTACCAGACCACGACGCAGACCGTCGGAAGAACCCATTGCGATGGTACGCACGATACCACCACCGAGCTGCTGCTGAACTTCCAGCACCAGCTTCTCACTGTTGTTCTGTACCTCAAGCGCGTCATAAACGCGCGGTACGCCGTCCTGAGGGAACTCGACGTCCACCACGGCGCCGATTACCTGGACAATCTTTCCAGTAGCCATCTTGAATCCTCTACGTAATTCGTTTACCCGTCATATTTCAATTTGCAG
This sequence comes from Cedecea selenatireducens, assembly GCF_042138895.1. Lineage (NCBI taxonomy): Bacteria > Pseudomonadati > Pseudomonadota > Gammaproteobacteria > Enterobacterales > Enterobacteriaceae > Cedecea > Cedecea selenatireducens. The sequence goes on from NZ_JBHIKW010000013.1 coordinate 102,112, forward strand.
ATGCGTTGACTGCCTTCCCTCACCCCGGTCACTTACTTAAGTAAGCTCTTGAGGATTCGCTCAGTTGCCGCCTTTCTGCAAACCGAACTATTTAGGGTAATAACCTGGTTAAACCGCGGACGCGCCACCGACGATTTCGGTAAGTTCCTGAGTAATGCTTGCCTGACGAGCTTTGTTGTAGACCAACCGCAGCTCTTTAATCAGGCTACCGCCGTTATCGGTTGCGGCTTTCATCGCCACCATACGCGCGGCCTGCTCACTGGCCAGGTTTTCTACGACGCCCTGATAAACCTGCGATTCGACATAACGACGCAGCAGGGTGTCCAGCAGCGCTTTCGGATCCGGTTCGTACAGGTAGTCCCAGGATTTACGCTTCAGATCCTCATCTTCTGATGCCGGTAACGGCAGCAGCTGAGTGATGGTCGGAACCTGAGACATGGTGTTGACAAATTTGTTGCTGACAACGTACAGCTTGTCCAGACGACCTTCGTCGTAGGCTTGCAGCATCACTTTCACCGGGCCGATCAGTTCAGACAGGGAAGGGTTATCTCCCATGCCGGTAACCTGAGCAACCACGTTGCCGCCAACGGAGTTGAAGAAAGATACGCCTTTAGAGCCGATCATTGCGAGTTCGCTCTGAACGCCCTTATCGGACCACTCTTTCATATCCGCCAGCACTTTTTTGAACAGGTTAATGTTCAAACCGCCGCACAAACCACGATCGGTCGACACCACCAGGTAGCCCACGCGCTTAACGTCGCGTTCTTCCAGGTATGGGTGCTTATATTCCAGATTACCGTTCGCAAGGTGACCAATCACTTTGCGCATGGTATCTGCATAAGGACGGCTGGCCGCCATGCGATCCTGCGATTTACGCATTTTGGAAGCGGCGACCATCTCCATCGCTTTGGTGATCTTCTGCGTGTTCTGGACGCTTGCGATCTTACTACGTATCTCTTTTGCGCCGGCCATGAGCTTCTCCTCAATGCCTCGCGGCCTGTCCTAAGACAGGCCGCTAAGACGTTACCAGGACTGGGTTGCTTTAAAGGAGTCGAGGATGCCTTTCAGCTTGCCTTCGATCTCGTCGTTATAGCCACCGGTCTGGTTAATTTCTTGCATCAGCGGAGCGTGATCACGGTCAGCGTAAGCCAGCAGAGCGGCTTCGAAGCTACCGATTTTCGCCAGTTCCACGTCTTCGAGGTAACCGCGTTCAGCCGCGAACAGCACCAGGCCCTGCTGTGCAACAGACATTGGGGCATACTGTTTCTGTTTCAGCAGCTCGGTCACTTTCTGACCGTGGCTCAGCTGTTTGCGGGTTGCTTCGTCCAGATCGGATGCGAACTGAGAGAACGCAGCCAGTTCACGATACTGTGCCAGCGCGGTACGGATACCACCGGACAGTTTCTTGATGATCTTAGTCTGAGCAGCACCACCAACACGAGATACCGAAATACCTGGGTTAACCGCCGGACGAATACCGGAGTTAAACAGGTTGGTTTCCAGGAAGATCTGACCATCGGTAATGGAAATTACGTTGGTCGGAACGAACGCAGAAACGTCACCCGCCTGGGTTTCGATGATCGGCAGAGCGGTCAGGGAGCCGGTTTTACCTTTAACTTCACCTTTGGTGAAAGCTTCCACGTATTCCGCGTTAACGCGGGATGCGCGCTCCAGCAGACGGGAGTGGAGGTAGAACACGTCGCCTGGGAATGCTTCACGACCTGGTGGACGACGAAGCAGCAGGGAAACCTGACGATAAGCAACAGCCTGTTTGGACAGGTCATCGTATACGATCAGCGCATCTTCACCGCGGTCACGGAAGTATTCGCCCATTGCGCAACCGGCATATGGTGCCAGGTATTGCAGTGCAGCAGATTCAGACGCAGTCGCCACAACAACGATAGTGTTGGACAGTGCACCGTGCTCTTCCAGTTTACGAACCACGTTAGAAATGGTGGACGCTTTCTGGCCGATAGCCACGTACACACATTTGATGCCGGAGTCACGCTGGTTGATGATGGCATCGATTGCCATCGCGGTTTTACCGGTCTGACGGTCACCGATGATCAGCTCACGCTGGCCACGGCCGATTGGAATCATCGCATCGACGGATTTATAACCGGTCTGAACCGGCTGGTCGACGGACTGACGTTCGATTACGCCCGGTGCGATAACTTCGATTGGCGAGAAGCCATCGTTATCAACTGGACCTTTACCGTCGATTGGTGCACCCAGGGTGTTCACCACACGGCCCAGCAGGCCGCGGCCGACCGGTACTTCCAGAATACGGCCAGTACACTTAACTTTCATGCCTTCGGCAAGGTCAGCGTATGGACCCATAACTACAGCACCTACGGAGTCGCGCTCCAGGTTCAGTGCGATAGCGTAACGGTTTCCCGGCAGGGAAATCATCTCACCCTGCATACAATCGGCCAGGCCGTGAACGCGGATAATACCGTCACTTACAGAAACAATTGTACCTTCGTTGTGAGCTTCACTCACAACATTGAACTGAGCAATGCGCTGCTTGATCAGTTCGCTGATTTCGGTGGAATTCAGTTGCATGCTCCAGTCCCCTTAAGACTGCAAGACGTCTGCAAGGCGTTCAAGACGGCCGCGTACGCTACCGTCAATGACCATATCACCCGACTGGATGATAACGCCCGCCATAACAGACTTATCGATTTTGCAATTCAGCTTAACTTTGCGTGACAGACGTTTTTCCATTGCGGTCGTGATGTTCGCGAGTTGCTCATTACTCAGTTCAGCAGCAGAAGTTACCTGAACCTCTGCAATCGCTTCACTCAGCGCGCGTAAATGCGCAAACTGCTCGAGAACATCCGGGAGCGCTTTTAGACGACCATTATCAGCCATCACCTTAATCAGGTTCTGGCCGTTGGCGTCCAGTTGCTCGCCGCAAATGGCGATGAACGAATCTGCGAGCGTTTCGGGTGCCAATGCACCGGAAAGGAGCTCTTCCATTTGTTCGTTTTTCGTTACCTCGGCAGCAAACGCCAGCATGTTCTGCCAGCGATCAATGCTCTGGTGTTCGACGGCAAAGTCAAAAGCTGCTTTGGCGTAGGGGCGAGCTACAGTAACAAATTCAGACATCAGCCCCTCCCTCCTTACAGTTCAGCGACCAGTTTATCGACGATGTCGCTGTTAGCAGCTTCATCTACGGAACGTTCGATTATCTTCTCGGCACCGGCAATAGCCAGCAGAGCGACCTGCTTACGCAGCTCTTCACGAGCGCGTTTACGCTCAGCGTCGATTTCTGCCTGAGCCTGTACAACGATTTTATTACGTTCCTGCTCTGCCTCAGTTTTCGCTTCATCAAGGATCTGGGCACGGCGTTTGTTCGCCTGCTCAATGATCACCTGAGCTTCCGCTTTGGCTTTTTTCAGCTGGTCGGTCGCGTTGGCCTGTGCAAGGTCAAGGTCCTTGTGAGCACGTTCAGCAGAAGCAAGACCGTCAGCAATTTCTTTTTGACGTTTCTCAATGGCTGCCATTAAAGGCGGCCATACATACTTCATGCAGAACAGAACAAACAGGACAAACGCGATGGCCTGGCCGAGGATTGTTGCGTTAATGTTCACAGCACAATGCCTCTTTGTTAGTTAACGTTCTGATATAGCTAGATGACTCAAACATCGCTCACTAAGCGACGGCGAACATCACGTACAGACCCAGACCAACAGCGATCATTGGGATTGCATCCACCAGACCCATTACGATAAAGAACTGAGTACGCAGCAGTGGAATCAGATCTGGTTGGCGTGCAGCGCCTTCCAGGAATTTGCCCCCGAGGATGCCGATACCGATCGCAGCACCGATTGCCGCCAGACCCATCATCACAGCGGCAGCCATGTACAGCAGATCCATATTCAGGTTTTCCATGACAGTCTCCAAGTTTGTTTCAGTTAAACGCAGTAGTGGTAAGTAAATTAATGTTCTTCAGACGCCATCGACAGATAGACGATCGTCAGAACCATGAAGATGAAGGCTTGCAGCGTAATAATCAGGATGTGGAAAATGGCCCAAGGCACATTCAGAATCCACTGTGACCACCACGGCAGCAGGCCAGCAATCAGAATGAAAATCAGCTCACCGGCATACATGTTGCCGAAAAGTCGCAGACCCAGTGATACAGGTTTGGACAGCAGGCTTACCCCTTCAAGGATTAAGTTGAATGGAATAAATGCCCAGTGATTGAACGGCTGCAGCGTCAGCTCTTTCGTGAAGCCGCTAATGCCTTTCATTTTGATGCTGTAGAACAGAATGAGGACAAACACGCCCAGCGCCATAGAGAGGGTGATATTCACGTCCGCAGACGGCACCACACGCAGGGCTGGCAGGCCAAAGATGTGCTCACCAATGTATGGCAGCAGATCGATAGGCAACAGGTCCATCACGTTCATCAGGAAGACCCAGACGAAAATCGTCAGAGCCAGTGGAGCGATAACCTTGCTTTTGCCATGGTACATGTCTTTCACGCTGCCATGCACAAAGCCAATAATCAGCTCTACAAAAGTCTGGAATTTACCCGGGACGCCGCTGGTTGCGGTTTTCGCCACTTTACGGAACAACACCAGGAACACCAGACCCAGAAATACTGAGAAGAACATGGAGTCGATGTTGAGCGTCCAGAAGGTAGCCGGGGGGTTATGCGGATCCACCAGCGAGAAAGTACGCAGGTCCAACTGAAGGTTATTCAGGTGGTGACCTATATACTCCTGCGGTGTAGAGATTTCTCCTGCAGACATGATGCCTCTTACCCTTTGTTGTTAATTACAGCTGGTGCGAGTATCTGCACAACCAGCACCGAAACCCACGTCACTATTAGCGGCAATACCACCGCCTTAAAGTACGCCAGCGCCACCACCAGAATGATAAAGGTCGCAATCACCTTCAGCACTTCGCCGAAGGCGAATGTCCAGGCCACACGGCCTTTTGAGGGTGTATGCGCCTGATGGCGCCAGGCAAAAATCATAAACAGCACGTTTGGCAGCCAAACCGCCATGCCCCCGCCGATGGCAGAAGCGCCCCAAGCGAGGCCTTTAAGGCAAAACAGCAGTCCAATTGCTACTACAGCCAGAAGTTGGATGAACAGAAGCTTGCGGGCTACGTTCTTACTCAAGAGCGACACAGACATGACGTTTCTAACTCCTGCTACCTATGAGGTATGTCGCGTGTCGTATAAAACTGTCTTTGCGACGCTGAGTCAAGCCTCAAAAAGCGAGCAAATTATACGGTGCGGCCCAGTGATTTCAAACAATAAGTAGCGAAAAGGTGAACAAATGTTTAAATAATTTTCTGCACAGCCATTTTCTGACTTTTGGTGAATCGCATCGGCTTCCTCAAAAAGTGCAAATAAGCCGAAATCCCAGACAGCAAAGCGTGCACACGATCACAAATTAGACATCTTATCGTCAGACGTTATTTTGCAGCCTAAGAAAGCACTAATTACAGATGACTGATAATTAAGCTGATTAATGTGCACTCTGTTTAAAACACGCAGAAACATCATTAAAACCTTTCATTGACATTCCAGTTAAACTTTTAACATCCGAAGCAGGCCGTTTTTCGGCGTATTTTTAGTCGGATGATATTTTCAAATAAAATTATTACCCTGGTAATCAATTACCGTGAGGTTAAAAGCAGGATAATTCCGAGTTAAATTTTGGTTAAATGTAACCAGGCATTTCATCGGCACCCCCCTCATTTTTTAACCTCAGTGAAACATTTCAATCGCGCCGTTTTTTGATAAATATTAAGTTTTGTTTGCCTTAATCAGCACCAAATGCCTCTCCCCTTCCAGGCTCGGCACGTTGAGTTTGACGATATTTTCAACAGAAAATCCGACAGGCAGTTCGGTAATCTCTTCATCCGGACGTACCCCTTTCAGCGCATAGAACCTTCCGTTTTCCGCAGGCAGGTGGTGACACCAGTTCACCATGTCGCTTAGCGAGGCAAAAGCACGGCTGATGACGCCGTCAAACGGCGGCTCGGCCGGGAAATCTTCGACCCGGCTTTGGACCGGCGTGATGTTCTCAAGCTTCAGCTCGTGCTGCACCTGGCGAAGGAACCGGACGCGCTTGCCGAGGCTGTCCAGCAGGGTGAAATGCGAATCAGGGCGAACAATGGCCAGCGGGATGCCCGGCAGACCAGGGCCTGTGCCCACGTCGATAAACCGGCTTCCCTGCAAATGCGGTTCAACCACAATGCTGTCAAGAATGTGGCGCACCAGCATTTCATCGGGATTACGCACCGAAGTGAGGTTGTAGGCCTTGTTCCATTTGTCGAGCAGCGAAACATAGCCCACCAGCTGCTGCTGCTGATTTTCAGGAAGGGTGATGCCCGCTTCTTTCAGCAGGCGAGATAATTTAGTCAGCACGTCGTAAACCCATCAAAAAAAGAGGCCAGGAATGCCTGGCCTGTTGTTTTCTGTTTTTAGGCGCTGCGTCGCAGCAGCCCTTGTTTTTTAAGCCAGACAAGCAAAATAGAGATTGCCGCAGGGGTAATACCCGAAATGCGCGATGCCTGGCCAATAGAAACCGGTTTGTGATCGTTAAGCTTGGCGATCACTTCGTTAGACAGCCCGCTCACCTGACTATAGTCGAGCGTTGCAGGCAGCACAGTATTCTCATTGCGCTGCTGTTTTTCAATCTCATCCTGCTGGCGCGCAATGTAGCCTTCGTATTTAACCTGGATCTCAACCTGCTCTGAGGCCTGAGGATCTTCCAGCCCTGGTGCGAAAGTGGAGAGCTGCATCATCGAAGCATAGGTCATTTCCGGCCGGCGCAGCAGATCTTCGCCGTTGGCTTCTTTCGAAAGCGGTGCGCTAAGTTGAGCATTCACTTCTTCCACCTGCTCAGAGTGCGGATGCAGCCAGATGTCTTTCAGGCGCTGACGTTCACGCTCGATCATCTCAAGCTTGTCGTTGAAGCGAGCCCAGCGGGCATCATCCACCAGCCCAAGTTCACGACCTGCCGCAGTCAAACGCAGATCGGCGTTGTCTTCACGCAGCATCAGGCGGTATTCAGCCCGAGAGGTAAACATGCGGTACGGTTCTTTGGTGCCCAGCGTACACAGGTCGTCCACCAGCACGCCAAGATATGCCTGGTCGCGACGTGGGGCCCAGCCCTCTTTCTCCGCTGAGAAGCGGGCGGCGTTCAGACCGGCAAGCAGGCCTTGAGCAGCCGCTTCTTCGTAACCGGTGGTGCCGTTAATCTGGCCAGCAAAGAACAGGCCCTGAATAAACTTACTTTCCAGCGTCGGCTTCAGATCGCGCGGATCGAAGAAGTCGTACTCAATCGCGTAGCCAGGACGAACGATCTTCGCATTCTCCATGCCCTTCATCGAGCGGACGATCTGCATCTGAACGTCGAACGGCAGGCTGGTGGAGATCCCGTTAGGGTAAATCTCATTGCTGGTCAGCCCTTCAGGCTCCAGGAAGATTTGGTGCGCGTTACGATCGGCGAAACGCATCACTTTGTCTTCGATAGAAGGGCAGTAGCGAGGACCAATACCTTCGATAATCCCCGCATACATTGGGCTGCGGTCGAGATTATTGCGAATAACCTCATGGGTCTGCTCGTTGGTATGGGTGATATAGCAAGGTACCTGCTCTGGGTGCTGGTTCACGTTCCCCATGAACGAGAAGACCGGCATTGGGTTATCCCCATGCTGTGGAGCAAGTACGCTGAAATCTATGGTGCGGGCGTCAATACGCGGAGGCGTACCTGTTTTCAGGCGGCTTACGCGCAGAGGCAGTTCACGTAAGCGACGTGATAGCGGGATCGACGGGGGATCGCCTGCCCGGCCACCGCTGTAGTTATCCAGCCCGATGTGGATCTTACCGTCCAGGAAGGTCCCTACGGTGAGCACAACCGCTTTTGCACGGAATTTAAGGCCCATCTGGGTCACTGCGCCGACAACGCGATCGTTCTCAACGATAAGATCTTCAACCGCCTGCTGGAAAATCATCAGGTTGGGCTGGTTCTCCAGCGCGGTGCGAACGGCCTGGCGGTAAAGCACGCGGTCTGCCTGAGCACGAGTAGCGCGGACTGCCGGGCCTTTGCTAGCGTTTAGTATCCTAAACTGAATACCTGCATGATCGATCGCGGTTGCCATCAGGCCACCGAGGGCGTCCACTTCCTTAACCAAATGTCCCTTGCCAATACCGCCGATAGCCGGGTTACAGGACATTTGTCCCAGCGTGTCGATATTGTGTGTCAGAAGCAGGGTCTGCTGACCCATACGAGCTGCGGCCATTGCCGCCTCTGTGCCTGCATGACCCCCGCCGATGATGATGACGTCAAAAGGATCTGGATAAAACATGGTAACTGCCTCGGTTTCGCGAATGAGGGTTTGTGACTTCCCGGGCTGGGGATTCTACTCAACTTTAGTCTTTCGAGAAAGCGTCGGGATCTTCGGTAATTAAAAGAAGATCTTTTTTATTTAAAGATCTCTTTATTATGATCTCTTATTAGGATCGACCACCTCTGTGGATAAGCCATTTATCCATTTTAGGATCAATAACCTGGAAAGGATCGTTTGCTGTGTACTTCCGGTGATCCCACGCCGTATAAGCTGGGATCAGAATAGGGGTTTATGCACAACTCAAAAAGTGAACAGCAGTTGTTATTGGGATAACTACCGCTTAACCCAAGCTTTTAACCAGACTTATCCACATCTGATCGCGCAATCTTTACACTTCAGGGAGTAAATTAATCCATGAACCGACCCAAATCTCGGCCGGATCCTCAGGAATGTCGTGATCGAGGATGTTAATTTTGAGCAAGGATCCTAATCGAGAGGCGCCGCATTCGGTCAGCAGCAGGTCGATCTTCTCTATTGCACCGCAAAAGGTGTCGTATTCACGGCTGCCGATCCCGATCGCACCATAGCTTACTCCGCTCAGATCCGGGCGCTGTTCATTTATAGCGTCATAGAAAGGCTGAAGGTTGTCCGGCAGATCGCCAGCACCGTGCGTAGAGGAGACCACAAGCCAGATACCGCTGGTTTTAAGATCGTCTAAAAGAGGGCCGTGCAGCATTTCGGTGCCATGCCCTGCTTCTTCAAGCTTCTCTGCCAGATGTTCTGCTACATATTCGGCACTACCGAGCGTACTGCCGCTAATCAGAGTGATATCAGCCATTGTGTCCCGCCTTTTCAAATCGTCGCGTATTGTACGCTGTGAAAGAGCGGGGATCTACCTGTGGATAATATGGGTATTAAAATTAGGCCTCAGGGGCGGATGGTGCGCATGATCGGGTTCTGCAGTGAGATCAGCGTCTCGGTGGACTGAATTTCATCGATTGTTTGGATCTTGTTGATAAGTACCTGCTGGAGGGCATCAATGGATCGGCACATCACCTTAATAAAGATGCTGTAGTGGCCCGTGGTGTAGTAAGCCTCGGTCACCTCATCCAGGTTTTCCAGCTTGGTCAGGGCGGAGGGGTAGTCTTTCGCGCTCTTTAAAATAATGCCGATAAAGCAGCAGACGTCATAGCCAAGCTGCTTCGGGCTGATATCGATGCGCGCGCCGGTAATAATCCCGGCCTGCTTCATTTTCTCTACGCGAACGTGAATGGTGCCGGGGCTGACGCCAAACTGCTTGGCCAGTTCCGCATAGGCGGTGCGCGCATTTGCCATTAATGCTTCAAGTATCCCGCGATCGAGATTGTCGATTTGATAATTATCCATCACTTTTTCCTATGATAAATGCCGATTCTCCATTTTTTATAGCCTTAAATTCGTCGATTAAAAAGAGGCTGGCCTTTTTTATTGTTGATTATTGAATATGGTGGCGTTTCTGTTGCTTAATCGATGACAGAAACAACACAACAAAGAGAAAAGCCATGAAAACCGCCTGGATTGCTAAACAACGTCAGATTAGTTTTGTGAAAACCCATTTCTCCCGTCAGCTGGAAGAGAAGCTTGGCCTGATTGAAGTCCAGGCGCCGATCCTCAGCCGCGTGGGCGATGGTACACAGGACAACCTTTCTGGCAGCGAGAAAGCAGTGCAGGTAAAGGTGAAAACCTTGCCGCAGGCGCAGTTTGAAGTGGTGCATTCGCTGGCCAAATGGAAAAGAAAAACGCTAGGCCAGCATGACTTCAGCGCGGGCGAAGGGCTTTACACGCACATGAAAGCCCTTCGCCCCGATGAAGACCGTTTATCCCCTATTCACTCGGTCTATGTTGACCAGTGGGACTGGGAACGCGTGATGGGCGATGGCGAACGCCACACCGGCACGCTAAAACAAACCGTAGAGAGCATCTGGGCGGCAATTAAAGCTACCGAGGCTGAGGTTAGCGAACGGTTTGGCCTGGCCGCCTTCCTGCCGGAGAAAATCCATTTTGTTCATAGCGAAACGCTGCTGCAGCGCTTTCCGGGCCTGGATGCGAAAGGCCGCGAGCGCGCTATCGCTAAAGAGCTTGGCGCCGTCTTCTTGATAGGTATCGGCGGCAAGCTGTCGGACGGGAAGCGTCATGACGTTCGCGCCCCGGATTATGATGACTGGTCAACGAGCGGTGAAGGCGGGCTGGCGGGTCTGAACGGCGATATTCTGGTCTGGAACCCGGTGCTGGAAGATGCGTTAGAGCTCTCTTCTATGGGGATCCGCGTGGATGCAGAAACCCTGAAGCGCCAGCTGGCGACCACCGGAGATGAAGACAGGCTCCAGCTGGAGTGGCACCAGTCGCTGGTAAAAGGCGAGATGCCGCAAACCATCGGCGGCGGTATCGGCCAGTCTCGCCTGACAATGTTGCTGCTGCAGCTGCCGCACATCGGCCAGGTTCAGTGCGGCGTCTGGTCACCAGAAGTTCAGGCTAAGGTGAGCGACCTGCTGTAAGCCTTAGCGCCGCCAGCGACGCAGCAGGCGGCTTCTCATCCCGGTGTCAAAGCGCCAGATATGGTCGAAAATGCGCATGATGCCGGGCTTGCCGTGCCCCGACATAGCGACGGCGTGAAAACGGTTCTGATACTGCCGCTGCAGCGCCTTCACGCTGCTGACGACATCATCCGGCAAGCGCTGGGCGATAAAATCAGAGATAACCACGGCATCGGCATCGTGCCAGTCTCCGGTCTGCATTTTCTCCAGGATTGAACGGAAGCAGCTGGCCAGATCCGTCCCACCGCTGAAATGCTGGCTTAAAAAGCGGATCGCCTGATCGATCCCGTCCCGCCCGCTCACCTCATAGCGCACGACTTCGCTGGAAAACAGCATAATAAAGCAGCGCCGGTTATCGGCGAGGGCAATACGCATCAGCGCGAGGCAAAAGGCTTTGGCGCATTGTTCGTTGAACCCGCCCATTGAGCCGGAAGTGTCCACGCAGACAATAAATGGCCCGCGGGGCTGCTCGTCAAAATCCTGATGGGCGACCGGACGTTCGATAATTTTTTCACGCCATGAATCACCGTGCAGGCGGTAAGTGAGCAGTTGCTTCTCCACCAGCCTGCGGTAGAACTCAAACTCCAGCTCGGTAATGCCCAGCGTTGCCAGCTCCGGCGGCAACAGACGCAGGATATCGTCGCTGCGCTGCAGGCCATCAACCTGTTCAGGGACGGTGGCTGGCTCCCGGACCAGCATACGCCATGGCTCGGTGGGGGAATCTTTACGCGGCACGGATTTCGCCTCGCGAGAGCGCCCCAGCTGCTCGGCAAGCTGCATCAGTTCCGGCTGGCCGGTAAGAAACTCACCGTATTGCACAATCAGCTGATAGTCTCCGCGCTTTAAAGCGCCGCCGCTCATATCCCACAGCTTGCCGGCGGCCTTGTCGTTTTCCGCCAGCGCCGGGTCCAGCTGCCCGCTGAGCGCCAGCCGCGCCTGAATCTCGGCCAGAAGTTTATCGCGTTCATCTTCCAGCAGTTGCTGGTTAAGCGACGTGGCCTGTACAACCAGGCTTAGCCGCCAGCGCTGCAGAAACAGCGTATGCTGCGCCGGGGTGAAGTGCGGGTTCTCGGCCACCAGCGTTTTGGCCTGCTCATAGAACGGCGAGCCGAGTTTGTGCAGCAGCTGAATAATCTCCGGTAACCGGGTAATAAGCTGCCCGGTGCTGAGCAGCTGGCTTTGCTGGTAGCAAAGGACTTCCTGCGCCAGCTCATCCGGGACATGGCCGTCCTTCAGGCGGCCTTTGAGCTGGTCTCGCCAACGAGGTAAGTCTTCACTAACTGCTTTTTTCAAACGCGGGAATTTTTCGAAAAATACCGCCAGCTGCGGCGCAGCCAGCAGGGTAATGATTATTTCTTCTATCAGTTCACCTTCACCAATGGCGAGGATCATATCCAGCGTTTCAACGCTTATCATTGCCGCGCCTGTTTCAGCTGCGCGGCCACGTCCTGCAGGCTGGCTTCAATTTTCCCCAGCCAGTCGCTTTCTATAAACAGGCACTTTTGCTGATCGTTAAAGCGCTCGTGCTGCTGGTGCAGCGCAGCATCAAGATCGTCGAACTGCTTTTTGATCTCATCAGGCACGCCTTGTTGCTGGTGGCCCGGCAGCGCAAGCCTGGTGGCCTGAAGGCTGACATCGCGAATAGTCAGGTGCAGGCCGTTGTCTACCTCCAGATTAAGCAGCTGCGCAAAGCCAATCCCATTGAGCTTACCGCGGATCTCGCCTCCTTTATTAAGCCACTGAGCCAGCGCCTCACGTGCAAGGGTGATATGAATCACTTCGATATCGTGCAGTTTCAGCGGCTTTTGCAGTAAAAGCGTCAGCGTTTCGCCGGTTATCTCATCCGGTAGCTGATACTGCGGTTTGCGGCTGAACATGCCGGTCTGTTTGAGTACGGTAAAGGCATCCCGGTCGCTGCTTTGCTGCTGGAGCTGAAGGCGCCGCTGCACGATAGCGCTGAGTTTGCTGAGAATAGCCTGCTGCTGCCACGCGTGTCCGGTCATCAAAACTTCAATCTGCTGCTGCATTAAATTCATCGTCGCCGTGTCGTGCCACAGGCAGTCTTTCAGCAGGATAAGATCGATAGGTGCCACGGTATCGCGGCCGTTAAAGAAGGCGCTGGCCTGCAGCAGGCGAATGGCTTTTTTCCAGCGGCGGTCAGAAACATAAGGCGCCCCCGGCGTGGCCTCAAGCAGCTGTCTCAGGGTGAAGATAAGTTCAAAAACGTCCTCCGGCAGCGCGATGCTGCCAATTTGCTGCTGCCAGCTGAAATATTCTTCATCGGTAACCTGCAGGCTTTCGGTAACCGGATTAAAATTCTCGTCGTGCTGGCTGATGAGCATCGAACGGAAATTGCCTTTGTCCTGCACCTTGTCGAGCCACAGACGAATCAGCATGCGGTCATACAGCGCTTCCAGGCTGCTGTCCGCTTCGGGTAATTCGTTGGACGCGGCCACCAGCAGGCGCATCGGGATTTTTTCTTCACTGGCGCCGTTGCGGAAGCGGCGTTCGTTAATGGCGGTCAGCAAGGTATTTAAAATCGCCGGGCCTGCTTTCCAGATCTCATCCAGAAACACAATTTCGGCTTCCGGCAGATAGCCTGCGGTCAGGCGCTCGTAGCGTCCTTCATCTTTCAGGGCCTGAATAGAAAGCGGACCAAAAACTTCTTCTGGCGTTGAGAAGCGAGTCATTAGATATTCAAAGGCGCGCGCTTCGCGGAAAGCGAACTTAAGACGGCGAGCGATCAGGCTTTTCGCAATGCCCGGCGGGCCAAGTAAAAAGACGCTCTCGCCGCTGAGCGCCGCCAGCAAACAAAGGCGAACGGCGTGCTGACGCTCAAAAAGTCCTTTTTCCAGCGCCTGGCTGAGACGAGAAATTCTTTCAGCCAGCAAATGTGATTGAGCCATAATTAGCTTTGCATCCTTACGCGGTTAACCCTGTGGAGGAACGCGAGTATAGCGTTTATTTTTAGCCAGTTAATGTGCTGATTATGCCGCATGCAGCGTTTGAGCTGGGATAAGTCAAATGCATTTAGGAGTACGATTTACACAATTATCGTGCATACTGTGCGCCGTTTTGTGGGCCAAGGGACTAAGCACACGTTTTCGGGATTCCAACAAAAGATTAGTCTATGAGCGCTGATAATAAACAATCGTTGCCGGCCGTTACGCTGGCTGCTATCGGGGTTGTGTACGGTGATATAGGTACCAGCCCGCTTTATACCCTTCGTGAATGCCTGTCCGGGCAGTTTGGGTTTGGCGTTGAACGCGACGCCGTGTTTGGTTTTTTGTCGTTAATTTTTTGGCTGTTGGTTCTGGTCGTCTCCATTAAATACCTCACCTTTGTGATGCGTGCGGATAATGCCGGGGAAGGCGGGATCTTAACGCTGATGTCTCTGGCCGGGCGCAATACGACGGCCCGCATGACCTCGGTGCTGGTGATCATGGGGTTGATTGGCGGCAGCTTCTTCTACGGCGAGGTGGTTATCACGCCGGCGATATCGGTGATGTCGGCCATAGAAGGCCTGGAGATAGCCGCGCCGCAGCTGGACCAATACATCGTCCCTCTCTCTATTATTGTTCTGACGCTGCTGTTTATGATTCAGAAGCACGGCACCGGGATGGTGGGCAAGCTGTTTGCTCCGGTGATGTTGCTGTGGTTCCTGACGCTCGCCGTCCTGGGCGCGCGCAGTATTATCGGCAACCCGGAAGTCCTGCAGGCGCTTAACCCTGCCTGGGCGGTGAATTTCTTCGTGCAGTATAAAACGGTGTCGTTCGTTGCTCTCGGTGCGGTGGTGCTGGCGATAACCGGCGTTGAAGCGCTGTATGCCGATATGGGGCACTTCGGTAAGCTCCCGATTCGCATCGCATGGTTTATTGCGGTTCTGCCTTCTCTGGTCCTTAACTATTTTGGCCAGGGCGCGCTGCTGCTGAAGAACCCGGAAGCGATTAAAAACCCGTTCTTCCTGCTGGCGCCTGACTGGGCGCTGATCCCGCTGCTGATTCTGGCAACGCTGGCCACGGTTATCGCCTCTCAGGCCGTTATTTCCGGCGTCTTCTCGCTGACGCGTCAGGCGGTTCGTCTGGGCTATCTATCGCCAATGCGCATCATCCACACCTCGGAAATGGAGTCCGGGCAGATTTACATTCCAGCGATTAACTGGATCCTGTATATCGCCGTGGTGATTGTTATCGTTAGCTTTGAACACTCAAGCAACCTTGCGGCTGCTTACGGCATCGCGGTAACCGGCACGATGGTGCTGACCTCGATCCTCTGCTGTACCGTCGCGCGCAAAAACTGGCACTGGAATAAAATTGCCGTGCTCCTGATGTGCGTGGGCTTCCTGTTTATCGACGTGCCGCTGTTCTCGGCTAACCTCGAGAAAATCGTCTCCGGTGGCTGGCTGCCGCTCACGCTGGGCCTCGTCATGTTTACCATTATGACGACGTGGAAGAGCGAGCGCTTCCGCCTGCTGCGCCGCATGCACGAGCACGGTAATTCTCTGGAAGCGATGATTGCTTCGCTCGAGAAGTCGCCGCCGGTTCGCGTGCCGGGCACAGCGGTCTATATGTCCCGCGCTCTGAACGTGATTCCGTTTGCGATGCTGCATAACCTCAAGCACAACAAAGTGCTGCATGAGCGAGTGGTGCTGCTGACCCTGCGTACCGAAGATGCGCCGTACGTTCACAACGTGCGTCGTGTTTCCATTGAGCAGCTGTCGCCAACCTTCTGGCGCGTGGTGGCAAGCTACGGCTGGCGTGAAACGCCGAACGTGGAAGAGATTTTCCACCGCTGTGGCCTTGAGGGACTGAGCTGCCGGATGATGGAAACATCGTTCTTCATGTCGCACGAGTCGCTGATTATCGGCAAGCGTCCGTGGTATCTCCGCCTGCGCGGCAAGCTGTTCCTCGCCCTGCAGCGAAACGCTCTACGTGCGCCTGACCAGTTTGAGATCCCGCCGAACAGGGTTATCGAGCTGGGCACCCAGGTCGAGATTTAAGTTAGCGAATCAGTGCTGGTTTCAGATCTCAGGAACGATTCGGCATGATCCCCTCACCCCGGCCCTCTCCCACAGGGAGAGGGAGTAAACACTAAAAACGGTACTCAGGTACCGTTTTGCGTTTATTAGCGAAACGTTTCGATGTTGATCACACTTCTTTAACCTGGTGGTTGTTTAACCGCCATCTCATTTCCTACACTCATTGTCAGCGAAACGTTTCGCTAGTGGAGCAGGAAAATGAAGAAAGGTACCGTTCTTAACGCTGATATTTCGGCCGTTATCTCCCGTCTGGGGCACACCGATACGCTGGTGATTGCCGACGCCGGGCTGCCAATTCCGCGCAATACTCAGCGCATCGATCTGGCATTGACTCACGGCGTTCCGGGCTTTATGCAGGTCGTGGACGTGGTAACTCAGGAAATGCAGGTTGAGGCGGCAATCATTGCTTCTGAAATCAAACAACATAATCCCGCGCTTCACGAAACGTTGCTCAGTCACATTGAGCAACTGCAAAAACACCAGGGAAACACCATAACTATTCGTTACATCAGTCATGAGCAGTTCAAGCAGCACACCGCGGATGCACATGCGGTTATTCGCAGCGGGGAGTGTTCCCCGTATGCGAATATCATTCTCTGTGCTGGCGTAACCTTCTGAGGAGGCCAGTATGGAACCTTTACTGCAACTTAAAGGGATCGATAAATCGTTCCCTGGGGTGAAAGCCCTCTCTGGCGCGGCGCTGAACGTCTATCAGGGTCGTGCCATGGCGCTGGTGGGTGAAAACGGCGCCGGCAAATCCACCATGATGAAAGTCCTGACCGGGATCTACTCCAAAGATGCCGGTTCGCTGCTGTGGCTTGGGAAAGAAACGGCCTTCAGCGGGCCAAAAGCCTCCCAGGAAGCCGGCATCGGGATTATTCACCAGGAACTTAATCTCATCCCGCAGCTCAGCATTGCGGAAAACATCTTCCTTGGCCGCGAGTTTGTCGGGCGTTTTGGCAAAATTGACTGGAAGAAGATGTACCGGGAAGCCGACAAGCTGCTGGCGAAGCTGAATTTACGCTACACCAGCGAGCGCCTGGTAGGCGAACTGTCGATTGGCGATCAGCAAATGGTCGAAATAGCCAAGGTGCTGAGCTTCGAGTCAAAAGTCATCGTCATGGATGAGCCGACAGATGCGCTGACCGACACCGAAACCGAGTCGCTGTTCCGCGTCATCCGTGAGCTGAAGGCTCAGGGCTGCGGCATCGTGTACATCTCCCACCGTATGAAAGAGATCTTTGAAGTCTGCGACGACGTAACCGTTCTGCGCGACGGGCAGTTTATCGCCGAGCGTGAAGTCTCCGCGCTCACCGAAGACACGCTTATCGAAATGATGGTTGGCCGCAAGCTTGAAGACCAGTATCCGCATCTGGACAAACAGCCGGGCGACATTCGCCTGCGGGTTGATAACGTGTCCGGCCCCGGCGTGAAAGAGGTTTCTTTCACGCTGCGCAAGGGCGAAATCCTCGGCGTGGCCGGGCTGATGGGCGCCGGGCGTACCGAACTCATGAAGGTGCTGTATGGCGCGCTGCCGAGAACCGGCGGCTATGTGGCGCTGGATGGTCGCGAAGTGGTGACTCGCTCTCCGCAGGACGGGCTGGCAAACGGCATCGTTTACATCTCCGAAGACCGCAAGCGCGATGGCCTCGTACTGGGCATGTCGGTGAAAGAGAATATGTCGCTGACCGCGCTGCGCTATTTCAGCCGCGACGTTGGCAGCCTGAAGCATAAAGATGAGCAGCAGGCGGTGCAGGATTTCATTCGCCTGTTTAACGTCAAAACGCCTTCTATGGAGCAGCCAATTGGCCTGCTTTCCGGCGGCAACCAGCAGAAAGTCGCCATCGCGCGTGGCCTGATGACCCGTCCGAAAGTGCTGATCCTCGATGAGCCGACCCGCGGCGTTGACGTTGGGGCGAAAAAAGAAATTTATCAGTTAATTAACCAGTTTAAAGCCGAGGGTTTGAGCATCATTCTGGTGTCGTCCGAGATGCCGGAAGTGCTGGGCATGAGCGACCGCATCATGGTTATCCACGAAGGGCGACTGAGCGGGGAGTTCTCCCGAGAAGACGCTACCCAGGAGGCGCTGATGGCCGCGGCCGTTGGTAAGCTTAATCGAGTGAATCAGGAGTTAGATAAATGAGTACCCAGACCGTGTCCACCCGTCGCTGGTTCACCAAAGCGTGGCTGTTGGAGCAAAAATCGCTGATCGCTCTGCTGGTGCTGATTGCGATTGTTTCAGCGCTGAGCCCGAATTTCTTTACCGTGAATAACCTGTTCAACATCCTGCAGCAAACCTCGGTCAACGCCATTATGGCGGTGGGGATGACGCTGGTCATTCTGACTTCCGGGATCGACCTGTCCGTCGGTTCTCTTCTGGCGCTGACCGGGGCGGTGGCCGCCTCTATTGTCGGCTTTGAGGTCAATGCGCTGGTCGCCGTTGCCGCCGCGCTGGCTCTGGGGGCTGCTATTGGCGCCGTGACCGGGGTGATTGTTGCGAAAGGGCGAGTTCAGGCCTTTATCGCCACGCTGGTGATGATGCTGCTGCTGCGTGGGGTGACGCTGGTTTACACCAACGGCAGCCCGATGAATACCGGCTTCTCGGACAATGCAGACCTGTTTGGCTGGTTCGGTATTGGCCGTCCGTTGGGGATCCCGACGCCGGTCTGGATTATGGGCGTTGTCTTCCTGGCCGCATGGTACATGCTGCACCATACCCGCCTGGGGCGTTATATCTATGCGCTCGGTGGGAACGAAGCGGCGACGCGCCTGTCGGGGATTAGCGTCAACAAAGTGAAAATCATCGTCTACTCTCTGTGTGGTCTGCTGGCGTCGCTCGCGGGGATCATCGAAGTCGCGCGTCTTTCTTCTGCGCAGCCTACGGCGGGTGCGGGATACGAACTGGATGCTATCGCGGCGGTCGTGCTGGGTGGTACCAGCCTGGCAGGCGGTAAAGGTCGCATTGTCGGTACGCTTATCGGGGCATTGATCCTCGGCTTCCTGAACAATGGCCTGAATTTATTAGGTGTTTCTTCTTATTACCAGATGATCGTCAAAGCGGTGGTTATTTTGCTGGCGGTGCTGGTGGACAATAAAAAGCAGTAAAACCATAACCCTACAGGACATCTGACTATGAATATGAAAAAACTGGCTACCCTGGTTTCCGCTGTCGCCCTGAGCGCCACCGTAAGCGCTAACGCCATGGCAAAAGATACCATCGCGCTGGTGGTGTCTACCCTGAACAACCCGTTCTTCGTGTCGCTCAAAGACGGCGCGCAGAAAGAGGCCGACAAGCTGGGCTACAACCTGGTGGTGCTGGATTCACAAAACAACCCGGCGAAAGAGCTGGCTAACGTGCAGGACTTAACCGTTCGCGGCACCAGGCTTATGCTGATCAACCCAACCGATTCCGACGCGGTGGGTAATGCCGTTAAAATGGCAAATCAGGCTAAAATCCCGGTGATTACCCTCGACCGTATCGCAAACCAGGGTACCGTGGTGAGCCACATTGCTTCTGATAACGTTGCCGGCGGGAAAATGGCCGGTGATTTCATCGCTAAGAAACTGGGTGAAGGCGCGAAAGTCATTGAACTGCAGGGTATTGCAGGCGCTTCCGCTGCTCGTGAGCGTGGCGAGGGTTTCAAGCAGGCCGTTGCCGCACATAAACTTGACGTGCTGGCGAGCCAACCGGCTGACTTCGACCGTACTAAAGGTCTGAACGTTATGCAGAACCTGCTGACCGCGCACCCTAACGTTCAGGCGGTATTCGCTCAGAACGATGAAATGGCACTGGGTGCCCTGCGTGCGCTGCAAACCGCGGGTAAATCTGATGTACTGGTCGTTGGTTTTGACGGTACGGCTGACGGCGTGAAGGCGGTAGAAGGCGGCAAGCTGGGCGCGACTGTTGCCCAGATGGCTGACCAGATCGGCGTTATCGGTGTGGAAACCGCCGATAAAGTGCTGAAAGGCGAGAAAGTGGATGCGAAAATCCCGGTCGACTTGAAACTGATCACCAAATAAGACGCAAAGAAAAGCAGGGCATCGCGCCGCTCAGCAATGAGTGGCGCACTCAAACTGGATATCAAGATATGAAAAGCACTGGCAAACTCGTCGTTCTGGGCAGCATCAACGCTGACCACATCCTCAACCTCGAACATTTCCCAACCCCGGGCGAAACCGTCACCGGGCAGGGCTATCAGGTGGCGTTCGGCGGTAAAGGCGCGAACCAGGCCGTGGCGGCCGGGCGTAGCGGGGCCGACATCGCGTTTATTGCCTGTGTGGGTGATGACGATACCGGGAGCCGCGTTTGTAAGCAGCTTGCCAGTGATAACATTGATACTTCGCCAATCAGCACGATTAAAGATGAAGCCACCGGCGTCGCGCTGATTTTCGTCAATAGCGCAGGTGAAAACGTTATTGGGATCCACGCTGGCGCTAACGCGGCCTTAACTCCTGGGCTGGTTGAGGCGGAACAGCAGAAAATCGCCGAAGCTTCTGCCTTATTAATGCAGCTGGAATCTCCGCTCGAAAGCGTGCTGGCGGCGGCGAAAATTGCCCATCAGCACCAGACCAAAGTTATTCTTAATCCGGCCCCGGCCTGTGAACTCTCCGATGAGCTTCTGGCGCTGCTGGATATGATCACCCCGAACGAAACCGAGGCGGAAAAGCTGACCGGCGTGCGCGTTGAGAGCGACGAAGATGCCGCCAAAGCCGCTGAAGTGCTTCACGGGAAGGGGATCGACACGGTAATTATCACCCTCGGCAGCCGTGGCGTATGGCTCAGCGAAAATGGCAGCGGCAAACGCGTGCCGGGCTTTAAGGTCAAAGCTGTTGATACTATTGCTGCCGGCGACACCTTTAACGGCGCGCTGGTTACCGCGCTGCTGGAAGATAAGCCGATGGAAGACGCCGTGAGATTCGCTCATGCCGCAGCCGCGATTGCCGTAACGCGTAAAGGCGCCCAGCCTTCCGTGCCGTGGCGTCAGGAGATTGACGAGTTTCTGCAACAGCAGAGGTAAGCTATGGCTACCATGAAAGACGTCGCCCGCCTGGCGGGCGTTTCTACTTCTACCGTTTCGCACGTCATTAATAATGACCGCTTCGTGAGCGATGCTATTCGCCAGAAGGTAGAGGAAGCTGTTAAAACTCTGAATTATGCCCCTTCTGCGCTGGCGCGAAGCTTAAAGCTCAATCAAACCCATACTATCGGCATGCTGATCACAGCGAGTAGCAACCCGTTCTATTCTGAACTGGTTCGCGGCGTTGAACGCAGCTGCTTTGAGCGCGGCTACAGCCTGGTGCTGTGCAATACCGAAGGCGATGAGCATCGCATGAACCGAAACCTGGAAACGCTGCTGCAAAAGCGCGTGGATGGATTGCTGCTGCTATGCACCGAAACACATCAGCCTTCGCCTGAAATCATCAACCGCTACCCGACTATCCCTACCGTAATGATGGACTGGGCTCCGTTTGAGGGGCAGAGCGATGTGATTCAGGATAACTCGCTGCTCGGCGGGGAAATGGCCACGCAGCATCTGATCGACAATGGCTATACCCGCATTGCCTGCATTGCCGGGCCGCAGGACAAAACGCCGGCCAGGCTGCGCCTTGAAGGCTACCGTAAAGCCATGGATCAGGCCGGGCTGGCTATCCTCCCGGGCTATGAAATTATCGGTGACTTTGAGTTTCAGGGCGGGTTTAGCGCCATGAGCGAGCTGCTCACGCTCAAGGAAAGGCCAGATGCAGTATTTATGGGCAATGACGCGATGGCCGTGGGCGCTTACCATGCTTTATATCAGGCCGGCCTTAGCGTGCCGCAGGATATGGCGGTGATTGGCTACGATGATATTGAGCTTGCTCGCTACATGACGCCGCCGCTGACCACCATTCATCAGCCTAAAGATGAGCTCGGCGAACTGGCTGTGGATGTGCTGATCCACCGGATGGGGCAGCCCGATCTGGCGCAGCAGCGTTTACTGCTGACGCCAGAGCTGGTGGAACGAAGGTCCGTTTAAGACTTGTGACGTTCTTTTATTAAGTTGCGCCCGTCTTTTGGGCGCAGCAGCAGAAATACCGCCGAAGAGACCAGCGTTATCGCACCCATCGTCAAGAGGGTGTAGTGGAACTGCTCGATAGTATTAACGCTCTCAACACCTTCCCATGCACGCAGCACCGCCGCGCTTACCGCAACCCCAAGGCTGATTGAAAGTTGCTGAGTTACGGCCAGCACGCTATTACCGCTGCTGGCGTTCTCATCCGTCAGGTCGGCAAGAGTGATGGTGTTCATGGCCGTAAACTGCGTCGACATCGCCATCCCTAATATAAAGAGGGGAAGGATCAGCAGCCAGACTTCCATCCCCGGCGACTGTAGTGAGAACTGGGCAATGAGCAGGCCGATGACCACTGTTATCCCCACCAGCGTTTTACGATAGCCCAGCCAGCGCAGTACCTGAGTCACCGTCGATTTGGCCAGCAGTGAACCTACGGCGGTCGGCGCCATCATGCAGCCAGCCAGCAGCGCTGAATAACCAAAACCGACCTGCAGCATGAGCGGCATTAAAAAAGGGACGCAGCCGGTGCCGAGGCGCGAGGCTATATTGCCGACGATGCCAACCGAGAAGGTGCGCGTTTTAAAGAGAGGAAGGGGAATAAGCGGCGTTGGAACGCGGCGAGCATGCCAGACATACGCCAGCAGCAGTAAAATACCGCCAAGGATAACCAACATTCCTATATAGCTGGCGACAATGCGCTCGCCAAATAACTCAACCCCGCTGGAGATCAGAACCAGGCCCGCGCCAAACATCAGGAAGCCGCTCATATCAAACCTGCGCTTCGGCGTGGTGAAATTGGGCATGTATTTGCGGGCATACAGCAGGCCCAGAATGCCAATCGGGATATTGATTAAAAAGATCCAGTGCCAGCTTGCCCAGGTCACCAGCACGCCACCGAGCAGCGGGCCAATAATGGGGCCGACCAGGCCGGGCATGGTGACAAAGTTGAGCACAGGGAGTAATTCGCTGCGAGGATAAGCCCGAAGCAGCGCCAGGCGGGCCACCGGCATCATCATTGCCCCGCCAATCCCCTGAATCACGCGGAAGATGACCAGTTGAGTTAGCGACCCGGACATGGCGCAGGCGAAGGAGCCGAGAGTAAACAGGCTAACGGCCAGCATAAATACCCGCCGTGTGCCGAAGCGGTCGGCTAACCAGCCGCTTACCGGGATAAGCATCGCAACGGTTAGGGTGTAGCTAATAATGGCGGCCTGCATGGCCAGCGGTGAGCGATTAAGGCTATGGGCTATTGCCGGTAGCGCGGTGTTAAGAATGGTGGCATCCAGCGCCTGCATAAAGAAAGCCATTGCGGCTATCCATGGCAGGCCGGCCATGCTGCGTGCTGTTTTCGTCATTATTATCCTGAAGGTTAAGTGCGCCTTAGACTACCGATGAGCGATGGGTTCCTTTAATAGCGCCAGGCAGGCATTAAAGGCGGCCTGCTCCTCTCCCTGAGTAATGGCATCAACAATCGCCTGATGCAAATCGAGCTTAATGACTTCGTTATCGGTAATCGCGGTGAAGTAATTGTAATAAATCGACCTGAATAAGTTCGCGAAAGATGTCATGAAAGGGTTACCACTCATTTCATAGATAATTTCGTGGTAGGCCATGTCCACCTCAATCCACCGCTGCCGGTCAAAGGTGTGCTGAAGTTCGGTCATTTGCGCCATCAGCTGGGCCAGCTTTGCGCGCTGCGCTTCATTACTATTAATCGCGGCTAACGCGCAGGCCTGTGGCTCCAGGCTATTACGCATAATTAAAAACTCTTCTACTACATGGCTGAAGTTATCTTTGGTCATCCACCAGGCTATCAGTTCCTTATCAAGGAAGTTCCAATGGCTGCGAGGCATAACGCGAGTGCCAATCCGTGGGCGGGGCAGCAGCATACCTTTAGCGGCAAGCGTCTTTACGGCTTCGCGAACGGCGGTTCGGCTGACGCCGTATAAGTCACCCAGCTCCATTTCGCCCGGAAGAATGCTTCCTGCGGCATATTCTCCCTTCAGAATTCTTTGGGCTAATTTCTCTGCCAGCACGTAAGAAAGGTTTTTTTGGGCGGCAAGTTGTTGAGTGGATAAAGACATGACGCAATTCCTTTAGCAGTATTTCTTGCCTTAGTATGCCACCGGCAGTGATTTTGCGGTGATTTATGCAGCAAATATCCCGATATTGCTGGCTTTCTGCGCGCCGTTGGTGAAAAAGAATGCGGTCAGAAAGTTTTTTCAAATTAGGGGTTGTCAGGCTCTGAGAACTCCCTATAATGCGCCTCCACTGACACGGCAAAGCGGCTTCGAAAGCGGCTTAACAAACCGA